>JAZUIK010000097.1:0-2654 GCA_045642205.1 Bianqueaceae bacterium | reverse complement strand
GGCATCGATGAATACCTCATCGATGGAATAGACATGGATATCCTCCGGTGCAATGTACTTTAAGTACATCTCATAGATATGGGTACTGACCTCCATGTAATGGGCCATATGGGGGACAGCCACCACATAGTCCAGTGCAAGAGAAGGGTCATTGGCCAGTTCTTCGGCATGGACAGAAGAACCTTTGAGCACACCGCCAGGTGCCTTCTGTCTTCTGAGTTCATTGATCTCTTTGGCCTTCTGGACGACCTCAAAGAGTCTTGCTCTTCCAGGGATACCATAGGCCTTCAGAGCCGGCGAGACCGCCAGACAGATGGTCTTATCCGTGCGGCTCTTATCCGCTACCACCAGGTTCGAAGTTAAGGGATCCAAACCTCTCTCTACGCACTCTACAGAGGCAT
Organism: Bianqueaceae bacterium; assembly: GCA_045642205.1. Lineage (GTDB taxonomy): Bacteria > Bacillota > Clostridia > Lachnospirales > Bianqueaceae > RUG760. The sequence continues at coordinate 2,253 of JAZUIK010000097.1, read as the reverse complement.
AGAAGGACTTCAGATCGATGGCTATATAGGTTCTCTCGCTCATCATATGCCTCCTTTCTTAGACTATCTGTAAAAAGAGAGGACGATCTTTCCTTTCGGGCCAATCGTCCTTTATTGTTCGTCTCAATAGGATCCCTATCAGATCTTTACCAGCTCATAGTCTCTACTTCCAAGGCCAAGCTTTTCACCATGGATGAGACCTGCTTCATAGTCAGTATCAGGGTGGACCATATGGAAGACACTGCGATGTCCCTCATGGTCATGGCCCTCTTCTTCATGGATCGCACGGCTTCCGGGAATAACGGGCTGAGAGTTGGCTGCATCGACACAAGCCTGATCCAGCGCGATGGGATCGAAGGAAGCAAACATTCCGACATCCGGAATGACAGCGATATCGTTACCACCCTCACAGTCACAGTCGGGAGAAACGTTCATCAGCATGGAGATATGGAAGGCGGGCTTATCGTTGATAGCCGCCTTGGTGTACTCTGCGATCTTGCAGTTCAGTACGGAGTTAGCCTCATCCCACTTGGTCATGATGGCACCCTTGGGGCAATATGCGATACAGTAGCCGCAGCCAAGGCACTTATTCTCATCGATGACAGCCTTCTTATCGATAATATGGACACCATCGTTCTGACAATTCTTTGCACAGTTTCCGCAGCCGACACATGCATCTGCATCGATGTTGGGAGTTCCGGAGGAATGCATCTCCATCTTACCCTTCTTGGATCCACAGCCCATACCGATGTTCTTCAGAGTTCCGCCAAAGCCTGCGGAAACATGTCCCTTGCAATGGGTCAGGGAGATCAGGATATCAGCCTCAGCAACAGCTGCACCGATCTTAGCCTTCTTAACATACTCTCCACCTTCAACAGGGATCTCTCTCTCATCGGTACCGCGAAGACCGTCAGCGATAATGGTATGAACACCGGTAGCCAGAGGATTGTAGCCATTGATATAGGCGGCATCCAGATGGTCCAGTGCATTGTTTCTGTAGCCGACATATAAGGTGTTGGCATCGGTCAGGAAGGGTTTGCCACCCAGCTTCTTGATATGGTCGCAAAGAACCTTTGCATACTGCTGACGCAGGAAAGCCATGTTACCGACTTCTCCGAAATGCAGTTTGACGGCAACGTACTTCTCGTTGAAATCGATCTGGTCGATTCCTGCTTTAGTGATCAGACGATCAAACTTCTTCAGAAGAGAGTCGCCGATGTGACAATGCATGTCTGTAAAATAAACTTTGGAACTCATGATTATTCCCTTTCTTTTCTTTTCCAGATGATACAACCAACTGGTTTTATCTTCCGGTGATTGACGGTATGTATTGGATCTCATTATATGATCCATCTTCCTTATGGAACAGATCGCAGTCGATGGAATAGATATCCTCTACACCGAGAATAACTCTATTCTCTTCTTCGATAACGATGGTCCTTTCCAGAAGATCGATCTTGACCATCCGGCCCTTCAGGGTCCGGTAAGTACCGCCGCTTTTCCTACTGTCAGGTTCGAAGTATCTGACGGAGACCGTCAGATCTCTTTTTCCTTCTCCTGATCCCATCCACTCGGCGATCTGCCTGAGTTTCTGGTCCAACAGTTCTCTGGCATTTTCATCCAGTTCTGCCTTATTGTCTGTCAGTCTGGTCGCTTCATCGATGGAAGCGCCATATCCGGTCAGAGCCGCGAAAGGCATAAACTGGGCTGCCCGTTTATCCATGGACATTCTGGGATGTTTGAGTGTGATCGGTGCCTCCATTCCCAATAAATCATCATACCTTCCCATGGCTCCTCCTTCCATAGAGTATTCGCAACTATGGGCAAAATACACCAGTCGCTGCCTTAAGTGTTCTCTTCTTCCTTTTGGATAATGATCAGTTTTTCCTCATCGATCTGATCTCGGCCATAAGCATCCAGGAACACATCTCTGTATTCATCCGTCTTCAGATTATAGTTCAAAGACCACAGCGCCCAGTAGATATCAATATGCTTATCGCCAAGGCACGCCTGTCCCAGATCGATCAGACCTTCAAACTTTCCCTCTTTGGTGATCACATTCGGAAGGCAATAATCTCCATGGATGACAGTATCTGCCGTCAATGAGGGATCTTTATATCCATCGTTGATAAATGCCGCGCAGATCGGATCTTGGGGCATTTCCTTAGGATCCAGTTCATGGATCTTTTTGAGTGTGTCCGCATACAGCTGACACAGTTTTAAAGGTTTCTCCAACCACTCTTTTTCCGTCAG
>JAZUIK010000096.1:0-3737 GCA_045642205.1 Bianqueaceae bacterium | reverse complement strand
AGCAGCATTATCATATATTCCATAAGACCAAAAGAGGTCATTTCGAAGCATTGCAACTTGATTGCGCCGCTTCGAAATGACCTCTTTTGGTCTGTTCGATATATTCTTTTACTGCTCGATCTTCATGGTGAGCTGGATACGATGACGATCCAGATCTACGCTCATGACCTGCACCTCAACGATGTCGCCCACACTGACGACCTCCAGAGGATGCTGGATACGGCGGCGAGCCATCTGAGAGATATGGACAAGACCATCGTGGTGGACACCGATATCTACAAAGGCACCGAAGTCAACAATGTTGCGAACGGTTCCCTTTAAGATCATACCGGGAACAAGATCCTCCATAGCCAGAACATCGGTACGAAGGATAGGCTTAGGCATCTCATCACGAGGATCGCGGGAAGGTTTTTCCAGTTCTCCTAAAATGTCCTTCAGCGTCAACTCTCCGACTCCAAGTTTGACTGCCATGGCAGGAATGTCCTCGACCTTGTCGCGGATTCCCTTTAAGCCGCCGCTCAGAAGATCCTTGGGACTGTATCCCAGTTCCTTCATGAGTTCCTTGGCAGCCGCATAGCTTTCCGGATGGACTGCAGAGGTGTCCAAAGGATTCTTTCCTCCGCGGATACGAAGGAAACCGGCACACTGCTCAAAGGCTTTGGGACCGAGTTTGTCTACCTTTAAGAGTTCCTTACGATCCTGGAAAGGACCGTTGGCTTCACGGTAGGAGACGATATTTTTAGCGACGGTCTTACTGATACCGGATACATATTCCAGAAGAGGAGCGGAAGCAGTGTTGACATCTACGCCGACCTGGTTAACGGCATCCTCGACCACACTGGTCAGGGATTCGTCCAGCTTTTTCTGGTTCATATCATGCTGATACTGACCGACACCGATGGCCTTGGGATCGATCTTGACCAGTTCAGCCAGAGGATCCTGCAAACGGCGGGCAATGGAAGCAGCACTTCTCTGACCTACGTCAAACTGAGGGAATTCCTCCGTTGCCAGCTTGCTGGCAGAATATACAGATGCGCCAGCCTCGGAAACGATGGCGTAGGAGACACCGCCGCCGATCTCGTGGAGCATCTGGACAATGATCTGTTCTGATTCTCTGGAAGCGGTTCCGTTACCGCAGGAGATCAGGGTGACGTGATATTTACGGATCAGGGCCTTAACGATACGCTTGGCTTCCTCCACCTTATTCTGGGGAGCGGTGGGATAGACAACAACGGTATCCAGCACCTTACCGGTAGCATCGACGACCGCCAGCTTACATCCGGTACGGAAGGCGGGGTCCCAACCCAGAACGACCTGACCGGTAATGGGAGGCTGCATGAGAAGCTGCTTCAGATTCTTTCCGAAGACATCGATAGCGCCATCCTCGGCAGATTCGGTCAGCTCATTTCGCAGCTCACGCTCGATACTGGGAGCGATCAGACGATCATAACTGTCAGCGATGACATCCTTCAGGACCTGCTCCGTATGGGGATTGCGTCTGGTAATGACCTGATGCTCCATGTAGGTGAGGATACGTTCCACAGGTGCGGTGATCTTAACGGCGAGGACCTTTTCTTTCTCACCACGGTTCAATGCCAGCACACGATGACGGGCAACCCTGGGCATGGGCTCATCGTAGTGGTAGTACATTTCATAGACGGTCTTTACCGTGTCATCTTTGGTGGAAGAGGAAAGATGGCCTTCTTTACGGGTGATGTCACGGATGTAGGTACGATAGTCAGGATCATCACTGATCATCTCTGCCAGGATATCCTTGGCACCCTCCAGAGCTTCCTCTGCAGTAGCGACCTCTTTCTCGGGGTCGATATACTGAGCTGCTTCCTCCAGGACCGGATGATCCAGCTTCTGCTGAAGGATCTTCTTTGCCAGAGGTTCCAGTCCCTTTTCCTTAGCGATGGTAGCACGGGTACGTCTCTTAGGACGATAGGGACGGTACAGATCTTCAACAGCCACCATGGTCTGGGCAGCTTCGATCTGAGCCTTCAGTTCGGGAGTCAGATTTCCTTGCTCCTCGATGGTGGAAAGGACCTGAGCCTTCTTCTCTTCCAAAGTGCGAAGGTACTTCAGTCTCTCGTCGAGATTTCTCAGGACTTCATCATTCAACGCGCCGGTGGCTTCCTTACGATAGCGGGCGATAAAGGGAATGGTATTTCCTTCATCGATCAGTCCGACAGCGGCTTCGACCTGAGAGTGTTTGATAGACAGCTCTTTGGCTAACTGTGCAATAATATCCATAAATAGCTCCTTACTTTCCGATCATTTCCCAGGTCTGGTACGCACCATTGGTGGCACCGGGACCCGCGTAGATCTCGATGCTGATAATGTTCGATGCATAATCGATCATGGCATGACCTGCATAATAGGTGGTGCTGTTGATGGCATAGGTAGAATAGTTGTAGTTGACGGTGTAATCATCCAGCTCAAAGTTGGAAGCATCGGTGATATCGATGTTCTTCCACTTCAGATCGCCGTCAAAGAACAGAGGCATGGGGATGTTGGCGGTATCGATCAGGGTTCCGATCAGAGCGCCGTTTCCATCTTTGGTAACTTCCAGGATCGCACCCTGCATGGAAGCACCATTGGTGCGGAGCCAGTGACCGGACATAAGATAAGCGCTCATACGGTTGGACAGCCCGGCGTCAACAATAGCTTTAAGTTCATCGTGGAAAGAGTACTCTGTAGTAGCATCCAGAACACTGTCCATGAACTGGAAGAGCGGGAAATCTTCCTGAGAAGCAAAGCATGTAAAGGCATCAGAAAGGGTCTGGCGGGGCAGTTCGTCATCGGAAGCAGATTCATAATAGGAAAAAAGTGCTGCCGTTACCGCGTTGGCATCACGATTATCCAGCGCTTCCTGCATAGCTGAAGTGAATGCACCGGTTGATTGTGCCGTAACAGCTTCAACATAAATGGGCTCTTCCTCTTTCAATTCATATTCAGCGAGTAGCTGAACAACGGTGTCGAAGTCACCATCTTCGTAGGCGATATGAGCTTTGGAAAGCATCATCATAGTAGAAACTTCGGTGTCATCCGTGCCAAGAACCGTACCATCCTGTTTAGTCAGATAAGCAACAACATTGCGCCAGATGCCCTGATCGAAGGATTTTCGTGCCAGAGCGATACGGCACTGGTCAGATTTCTGACCTGCATCGGAAAAAGAACCGAGTTCATCAAACAGAGCAAGAGCATCCTCAAGATTGTCCTTGTCCATCGCAGCCTGAGCAATAGCGTAGCGACATTCAAGGATCTTGTCTTCAGAGTCCTTATAGGAACCGAGACTCTCATAGATCTCGATGGCATATTCATAGTCGCCTTCTGCAGCAGTCTGACCTGCAATGGAGTAGCGGCAAAGCAGATACATATCATGAGAATCCTTATAATCACCAAGCTCGGTAAATAAAGAAGCAGCCTGGTTGAAGGCACCCATCGCATACAGATCGGTAGCCTTCTTATAATCGGAAGACTTACATCCACAGAGCAGAACGGAGGCGGAAAGGATCAGAGTGATCAGGATAGAGTATTTCTTCATAATAGATATACACTCCACATAATTAAGTAAAGAGTCTATGTGTACTGCGAAGCAGGTACACATAAAAGAGAGGATAGCACATCCCTGAATAGAGGTCAATGGAAAAGAATTGTCAACAAACTGCACAAAAGAGAAAGAGTCCCACTGTGTAAATTGTTGATGATTCTTCGAAAAAACCTTTGACTTT
>JAZUIK010000095.1:0-4677 GCA_045642205.1 Bianqueaceae bacterium | reverse complement strand
GGATCGATATCCAGGACTCTTTGCTCCATTTCGATCTTTTCTTCCGCATACAAGTTTCCCGGTTTTACGGTCTCTTCTTTGAAGGGGCCCTCTTCCTCCAGACCGGAATAGACCTGATCAGAGCTGAAACCGATCATCTTGATGCCGCAGGCTTTGGCTGCTCTTGCCAGATACACCGGCAGCAGAACATTGGCCTGATAGGAGCCTTCCGGATCCTCTGCACACTGTCCGATATCCGAGATCGCTGCTGTATGAAGGATTGCCTCTACACCGCTCTCTTCCACCAGTCTTCTGACTTTTTCTTCGGATAGATTCCTCATGGAAGGGGCGGCAATAGCTCCCTCGATATCCTGCATCAATCTTCTGCCTACAAAGCCATTGGCGCCTGTAACTAAGATCTTCATTTTACGTCCTCGTTCTTATCTTAACAGCCAACTGAAAATGCTGTTTGCTCCATCACCCTGCACCATTGCCAGCATATGAGCCAGAATGACATCGTCTACATCATATTCCTCTACAAAAGAGGAGATATTCATGCGTGAGTAGGCTCTGAAATCCAGTACATAGACCTTATGATAATTCGCCATCAGGTAGGGTGCTATCGGATTACCACAGGAATCCTTAACGATGACACAGGTCTTGCCATCCGGTATATCGTTGTTTGTTGCCAGAGAAAGGGCATGGTCACCTGCGATAAAGCAGCTATATTTTACATAATTATCGGACCATGACAGGTCAGTAATGACCGGCCAGTCATAGAAAGAATAACCGTCGTCCGAGATCTGGAAGGTAATGTCTCCGGGAGGATCGTAAGCCACCACATCGTCCAGTTCCAGCATATAAGGCTGAGGGGCACTTCCGTAGGTCGTTCCGATAAACTCACCCATTTCCATCTCTTCAAACTGATCCAGCGGAACCGGCTTCATTCCCAGAGTCTCACAGATACTCTCGTATCCATAGTACGCACCGATGGCTGTCCAATGATGGTCTGTACGGAAATACAGATATTCATCATTATGCTTTACCAGTTTCGGGAACATGTTGACACCATACACGGAATCAGCCATGGAACCCATCATGTACTCCAGAACCGCTCCCTGCTCACTGCATCCGAGCATTTCCTGGAATTCCGGTTCGACCATGACACCGATGGACTGGGGGATCGGTGCACTGACCACTCGAACTCCCTGATCCTTTAGATTCTCTGCCAGTTCACTGACTATATCCACATACACGTCAGAGTAATACTGCGAAAATCCAAAATAACTGAAGGCAGATCCACCGATCTGGATAACATTACCCAAAATGGCATTATCCATCTCTCCGGCATCGATACCGCCCCACTCTTCGACGCTGCCTTCCGGAGCATCGATGATCTCCATGGAAGCTTCTTTGGCCTCAGATGATTCTTCTGAAGACTCTTCCTCTGCCACAGATTGTTCTTCCTGTACCTCAGCAGTTTCCGTCTCCTCCGGAACCGTCACAGCCTCTTCAGTGGAGGATTCTTCTACGACAACCTCGCTGACTTCAGAAGTCTCCTGCTGCTTCACAGGAGCAGTCGGAACAGCGTCCGCCTGGAAAGAGGTATTCGTGACAGCAATATCATTGACTCCATGCATGGATGTGATCACTTTGGAAGCGTTCATCCACCACTCTCTTCCGGGAAAAGTATCAGAAAACCAGAGTGAGATATCATCAAAGTAGTCACCTGAGAATAAGGTTTCTACAGAAAACTCTGGGAACTCCTTCAGATTTCGCTTCTCACTATACGACCTTGTAGGACGAAGCGGTATCGCAAAAGCAACGATCGTCAGGATACCCATAACGATCAGGAAGGGAATTGCATAACCCTTAGATATCCGGAAAGCCCGGGCAATTTTTCTTCTTCTATTAGGATTCGTTTCCATCTCTCACCTCAGAACTGGAAATACAGGAAAGGATTATAGCTAAGTCCAACCAGAGCAGCTGTGGATAACAGGAGCAGCAAAACAGGGAAGATGCAGAATGCAACGATCTTCCATGTTACTGCCAGTGCTTTATGCTTATCACTGTTTCTGAGATATGCATACTCCAGCACATTGGCTATCTGTTTTCCATGCGGCAAACATGCAATGATCGCAACTCCCAGAAGGAACATGTTATTTTTCAAAGTGATCAGTGTGACAAAATCGCTGAGGGCATTTCCATTCATACCGAACAGGCTCTTTACCATAGCACCGATCGCACTCATATCCTCGCAGCGGAAAACGACCCAGCCCAGCAGCACAACACCTAACAGATAGATGTTCGAAAAGAGCGGTACCTTATCCAGAACTTTCTTCAGGAAAGCACGTTCGATCATAAGGAAAACAAAGAACCACAGGCCCCAGAGAACAAAATTCCAGCTGGCACCATGCCACAATCCGGTCAATGCCCACACGACTAAAGTATTAAAGACCATTCTGGGCCATGCGCAGCGGCTGCCACCCATGGGGATATACACATAATCTCTGAAAAAGGTTCCAAGCGACATATGCCAGCGTCTCCAGAATTCCGTAACAGATCTGGAAACATAGGGATGATCGAAATTTTCAGGATAATGCAAGCCCATCATCAGACCCATGCCAATGGCCATATCGGAGTAAGCGGAGAAATCCAGATAGATCTGCAGTGCATAGGCGATCAATCCCATCCATGCGCCTAATACGGTATTTCCCGAAAGGATCGTCAGGTCTGCAGCCGGAAACAGGGAATCTGCCAATCTGCCGCAAGCATTTGCCAGCAACACCTTCTTTCCAAGGCCGATGGAGAAGCGACGGATACCTCTCGATAGCTGAGGTTTTCTCGGATTCGGTCCAAACAGTTCCTCATCGATGGTCTTATATCGAACAATGGGACCCGCAATACACTGATGGAACAATGCCGCATACAGAAGGACATTAAAATAACTTTTCTGAGCCGGTGCATCTTCCTTATAAACATCCACAACATAGGTCAGCAGCTGGAAGGTATAAAAAGAGATACCGATCGGTAAAGCGATATTACGGATACTCTCCGGTACTTCCCCAAAGATAGAGACGATCAGTCCGGCATATTTGAAATAACCGATCAAAGCGATATCGATCAGGGCAGCGATCGCTACATACCCCTTACCTTTTTTACGACGCCGCACTCTGACTCTCTCGATCTGCAATGCACAGATCCAACTGACCAGAGACATAATGAGAAGCAAAAGGACATATTTCGGTTCGCCCCATGCATAAAAGATCAGGGATGAAATGAGCAGGACAACATTCTGTGCTTTCTTCTGTCTAAAGAGCCCACACAACAAAAGAGAGATCGGAAAAAACGCATACAAAAAGATCAGACTGGAAAAAACCATAAATTTCCGACATTCTCCTTTCTAACAAAGATAGTTACCGATTATTTTACCATGAAATAAGCCCTCAAACCAACAGAGAAATAAAAAAAAGACCCGAAGGCCTCTCCTCGCAACATAGTAGCTGCGAGGAGACCCTTCGGGTCTTTCACAATTAGATTTCTTATCATGCCATGATCGGCTTCATTGCCTCTGCCAGGATATCCTTACGTGCGGAAGCTTCTGCCAGATCCTTACCCAGAGTGGTGTAGTAGATCTTGACCTTGGGCTCGGTTCCGGAAGGACGGACGATAACGGTCTCGCCGTTCTCCAGAGTGTAACGCAGAACGTTTGCAGCGGGAAGTCCGGTCTCTTCAGTCTTCTTGTAGTCGATAGCCTGTGCAACCTTTACGCCGGCAATCTCAGTAAGAGGATTGTCACGAAGGCCCTGCATCAGAGCTGCCATCTTGTCCATACCGGTCAGTCCGGGGAACTCGAAGGAATCGATCTTGTTCAGGTAACGGCCATACTCAGCGTAGATCTCTTCCAGTCTCTGCTTGATGGAGCTGCCGATGCTGCGATAGTAAGCAGCCATCTCACAGATCAGCATGGAACCGACAACAGCGTCCTTATCACGGACATAGGAACCAGAAAGGTATCCGTAGCTCTCCTCGAAACCGAAGATGAAGCGCTCTACTTCACCGGCAGCTTCCAGGTTAGCGATCTGATCGCCGATCCACTTGAATCCGGTCAGAACGTTACGCATATCAACACCATAGTGCTTAGCAATAGCGTCTGCCAGAGGAGTGGAAACAAGACTCTTTACGGCAACAGGATTAGCGGGCATGGTTCCCTTTTCGATGCGGCCTGCACAGATGTAATCCAGAAGCAGTGCGCCCATCTCATTACCGGTAACCAGCTCATAAGATCCATCAGGACACTTCATAGCGATACCAACACGGTCAGCATCGGGATCGGTAGCCAGCATCAGGTCTGCACCGGTCTCCTTAGCCAGTTCAAGTCCCTTCTCCAGAGCAGCATAGATCTCAGGGTTGGGGTAAGAGCAAGTGGTGAAGTATCCGCTGGGGTACTCCTGCTCGGGAACGATGGTAATATCGGTGATTCCGATGTCCTTCAGAACCTGGGTAACAGGAACCAGACCGGAACCATTCAGGGGGCTGTAGACCAGCTTCAGACCAGCAGTCTTGCACAGACCCGGACGAACCTGACGGGACTCGATAGCAGCATAGAAAGCAGCCTTACAGTCATCACCGCAGAAACGGATCATGCCGCACTCAACACCTTCAGCGAAGGACATATATTTTGCACCGGTCAGGATA
>JAZUIK010000094.1:0-2722 GCA_045642205.1 Bianqueaceae bacterium | reverse complement strand
CCTCTTTTGAGCATGCTGTTCCTGCTCTGGCTGGTAAAGACATTGACGGGTGTGGAGTATATCGGGCTGAGGAAGATCCAAAAGCAGGAGATCTGATCCACTTTCACTGAACAGGACCCAATCTCCTTCCTTTCAGAGCGGTGCGACTGTACCCAATCTCCTTCCTTTCAGAGCGGTGCGACTGCGCGCAATGCTCCGAAAGGAAGGATATTGCATCCGCATCTATTGATAACGGGATAAGATCTATCCTGAAAAATGTCAGAAATCTATATAAATAGTAAAAGAGCCTCCATGGGAGCATTGTGCGCAGACACACCGCTCCCATGGGGACGCTTTTGCTATCTAGTATTTGGAATTACTTTATCAGCGAGATCTCAACGACCGCTTCATTAGCATTCATACTCTTTACCTTGATCTGATAGGGGAACTCGGTTCCGTTGTCCATCAGACCATTGTAGAAGAATTCACTGTGGGTGGCTACAGAGAAGCTGTCTCCTGCATAGAAGAAGTCATCGTAGCTGAGAATGGTGTGCCAGTCTCCTCCGGTAAAGGTATTGATACCGGGCTTCTGGATGACCTCTACCTGATACTGTCCGAGATTGTTCTTCGCATTGTGGAATAACTCATGGACAATGCTGTAGGGTTTGTTCGTCGTCTCATCCACCAGATCTCTGATAACACTGGTACCATTGATATGGTAGACCATGACACCGGAAATTCCCTCTAAGCCGTATCTGGGTGTATAGTAGCTGTTGACTCCGTCCGCAGTGAAGAAATCTACGGCAATATACTCTTCGAAAGGACTCATACCGTTCGGTCCGATCGCAGTACCCTTGACAGGGATCAAAAGCGTATCACCGGTGTTGGCATAGGATCTGAGAGTCACTTCGATGGTGCCCTTCGCTTCGATCTCCTCCGGAGTGATGACGACAGGTTCGATCCATCCGGCAGCAAACTTGGAATAGGGATTCCAGTCACCTACATTGCCGGACTGCATATCATATTCACCGACTGCGTCGATCATACCATAGGTCGCATCATAATAATCGACCAGACCGAAGACATGTCCCATTTCATGGATCAGAATCTCTGCTGAAGGCTGTCCCAGAGTGTAATCGTAATACATATCCAGCGTGTTCTCGTTGGCAACAACTGCATATCCGATCGCTGTTTTTCCCTTTTCCAGTCGTTCCGGTCCGTATGCCCATTTAGTCTGAACCGCACCGCTTATGACTGCCGGAGTATATCCGCCCTGGCTACCTTCTCCGGCGCAGATCAGGATCACGGCATCATAATATCCGTTTCCATCCTGGTCCAGGGTGCCGGACAGATCGGCATAGTTTTTCTCTACCCATTTCTGGATCTCATCGACATAGGATACATTCAGGGGATCATACGCCTCATCCATATAGCATTTTCCGGATATACCATACCAATCCGTCACAAAGGAAGTGATATGTAATTTTCCGTAGCTGACCATCTCAAAGTACTCCGACAGAGTCAATCCGTCACCGATGGTATAGGTGGTCACATTACCGCTCTCATCCATCACACGTCCAAGAGCAGTCTTGATGTTCTCCATTCTCGTATCATTGATCTGATCCGCCTGATCCTTAAAATAGAAAGGAACAACCAGAACATTCAGATCACCCACGGCAGCCGCAGTGAAATAGGGCATTTCCTCGTGAAGGTTCGAGAGGGAAACTTTTTCCATGATCGGCAGTTCCAGTTTGTATTCCTGTCCGCAGACAAAGACGCCCAACTGATCTCCCTTGACCAGCGGCTCCTCTTTGGATTTCACATTACCGCTTTGATCATACAGATCGCCTACGCGGTAGTTGGTAGTACCATAGACCCAGTCACCGCTGTCCCTCTCCTTTCCATGATTCACAGGAACAAGGGTAAGGTAGAAACTCAGATCTTCATATCCATCCCAGCCTTCTCTGGTAGGATCATATCGCATACCCTCACCATAGGAACCATAGAAGTTCTCGTCGAGATAGACTCTCTCAAAGCCGGAATCCGTATAGGAGCTGTTGTAATAGACGGTAACGTTATCGATAATGACCTCGCCCTTCCAGCTGCTGACCTGAAGATAAGGAGGTTCACAGAAGATTTTATGGTTGGCATCCTTGTGGGTCGCACCGGTAGCTCTGGGCTGTCCCCAGACCATCTCCTCATAGTGCTCGACCACGGCTTCGTTGGATCCATAACCACCGCCAAATTCTACCCAGCTCTCTTCGTCATCTGTATCCGCACCCCAGATATTCTTCAGATTGATCTTTCTGATACCGGGAGTCGGCGTGGTCGTAAAGAGGTGTCCACCATCACGCAGGACAATGTTGTTGTCACCGTCGACGTAGGCGTCTTCACAGACAATGCGGATATCGCCTCCCTGTGCATCCTTGACGACAAAGGAACGAAGGTCCTCTCCATCCATCACGATATCCGTAGCTACGCCATCTTTCAAAGAGATCACAAAAGACTCCTTGCTTCCGCATCCTGTCAGCATAACCGCAAGGACCAAAAGCAATGTACTCATTAGCAATGTATGCCATTTTCTGTTCATACGCAGTCTCCTTTTCTATCTATTTTCTGATCTTTTCATAGGTAATGGTATCTACATCCCTGTCGATCTCTTGATATCCCACTTTCTGGTACAGCCGGTTGGTCCGGATATTGACGAGGGGTGTATCTAACTTGAACTTTTTCGTCTCAGAAA
>JAZUIK010000093.1:0-12859 GCA_045642205.1 Bianqueaceae bacterium | reverse complement strand
GTATTTCAGAACTGCTTTATGTTCTTCGTCTGTAAGGGTAGATCCTTCTCCGGTGGTTCCGGCAATAACAAGTGCTTTAATGCCCTTTTCGATCTGCCAGTCGATCAGGCGTCCAAATGCTTCAAAATCTACGCCGTCTTTGTTCAGGGGAGTGATCAGTGCGCTGGCGGCACCGGTGAAAAGCGGGTGGTTGGTCACGGTTGTTCTCCTTTGGATTAACTCCAACTCCGTATACATAGTTCGAAAGTCACTGCTGCTGTATGATCAGCCGCAGTATCGGTCATAATATTATACCATTCCTTATAAATGGCTTGAAACACGCACTCTTAACAAAAATACCGGGGCAGACTCACTCTGCCTCGGTATTTTTACTATTTTACGTCAGATGTCTTTACATGGTAATAGCTGATATCGCGGATGGTCTCCCCATCGATCTGCAAAGGACAGGGACGGGAGAACTCCACCTCGACCTCTTTTGCTTCCTTGATCTCGACATACTTTGTGTACTTCACATGCTTGCCGGTAAAGACTGTCGGGAAGATCAGAAGGGTCTTTATGATGCTCATGCCGTGGAAGATGAGAACGGAAACCTTATGTTCCTCGTTCATACGATCCTGCTGTGGTGTAGCCATCATGCCGCCGCCAAAGAAGCGTCCGTTCATGGTAGGGACCATCCAGACCTTATGATACTCCTTTGTCACTCCATCGATGGTGACCTTGGCATCTACCGGTCTGAAAGCACCAAGAAGTCCTTTCACTGCGATCAGGGTATAGTTGATCGGCTTATCAGTCTCTCCTCTTTTACGGTTACCCTCCTGGCAGACATATCCATCGATCCCCATTCCCACATCATTGATGAAGTAATGGATCTTTCCATTGATCTCTACTCTGGGAAGATGCTCCAGATAAGGGTTCAGAAGGATGGGACCATCTTCTGCTTTCGCATTGATGTCATTCAGGAAATCATTACCGCTGCCGGCACCGTAGAAAAAGATCTCGCGCTTCTTAAGAAACTCTGCATCCATCTGATCGAACACTTCATTGATGAAATGGTTCAGCGTACCATCGCCTCCGCAAAGAACGATGCTGTCTCCATCCGGAAGGGATTCCAGAAAGTCTCCCTGATCCTCAATCTCTGTCAGATCATGGAAGACCAGTTCCTTTTCCAGGAGATAATTTTCCAGTGACTGTGCCTTTTCTTTTCCCTTATTGCTTCCTGCTTTCGGGTTGAACAGTACATGGATCATGCCTTGTTCTCCTCCTCTTTCGTTGCAGTTTCTAAACGGGCTCTTTCTTCCGGAAGATTCTCTTCCATTTCACGTCTCACCTTCTGAGCAAGATCAGCGGTCTTGATCTTTTCGATGGTCTCGATGCAATCAAGGAAATCCACCCTGACCTCCGTCCTTCTAAAGGGGAAGTTCTGATGGATCTTCTCGCTTCCCTGGATCGTGGAAACGACCACCGGGACCTTGGACTTCTGTGCGATCATCAACACACCGTCATGGAAGGGAAGCATCTTCGCATCCTTACTTCTGGTTCCTTCGGGATAGACACCGATGGAAACCTTGTCCCCATTGATCAGATTCACCGAGCGAGTGATGGCCTTGATGGCATTTCTCGGATTCTCTCTGTCGATGGACATAAAGCAGCAGCGATGGGCGATCCTGCCGATCACAGGGATCTTGAAGTTAGAGGGCTTGGAGATGAAGGAAACATGATACTTTCTCATCACCCAAAGAGCAATCAGCGGATCAAAGTTGGAGCGATGGTTGGATACGAAGACAAATCGTCTGTCTGTAGGGATCTTTTCTATTCCGGTGACCTTCAGTTTGACGCCACCGAAAAGACAGAGGAAACCTACGATCGCATTGGCATAGAAACGGAACAAAGGATGTTCTTCCTCATATTCCTTCTTCATATCCACAAAAAGCACACTGATGCTGCAAACGATGACAAACAAAAGCAGCAGCGAAAGAGCTACGCCCAGGATCGACAACACAATACTCAGCAATACTTTCAGAATTCCCATATATCTCTCCTGCAGGTATGTTTTAATGTATTTTCTACTTTTTCTTATGCCTCAGAAGCTTCAGGCTGCGCTGTATCGCTGACGGCTTTGCCTGCGATCTTCTTCCACTTACCGACACGGTAACAGATGGCAGTAATGGCCGCACCGATGAGCCAGGAAGTCAGAAGAGAGATCCAGATGGCCTGATAACGACCGTTGGGCAGCTCAGGAGTACGGGTCAGATATGCGATACCGTATGCTACGGGAACACGGATGGCAACGGTGGTAGCCAGGGAGATCCACATGGGAGTCATGGTATCGCCGGCACCTCTCATGACACCGGAGAAGCACTGGGTAACCGCCATAGCCACATAGCCGACAGCGATGATGTTCATCATGTTCTTGGACAGATCGATCAGGGATTCCGTCTCCGTAAAGATGGACATGAGTCCGCGACCGAAAAGAACGATGGCAAGGGTAATGACAGCGGAGAAACAAAGAGCCATCAAGGTACCCTGACGAGCACCCTTCTGAACACGATCCAGCTTACCTGCACCGACATTCTGTCCGGCGTAGGTAGTCATGGCGGTACCGAAGGAGAAGTTAGGCATCATGGCGAAACCATCGACGCGCATGATGATAACGTTAGCTGCAATGACCTGCTCTCCGAAGGAGTTGGTCAGAGACTGGACAACGATCATAGCCAGAGAAAAGATCGCCTGGGTCAGACCACTGGGAAGTCCCAGAGTCAGAACGCGCAGTGCATACTTTTTCTTCAGTTTCAGAGTGTAGACCTTCATATCGAAAGTGGAAGACAGGGTCTTCAGCTTCCAAAAAGCCATGATGGAGGAAATGATCTGTGCGATGATGGTTGCCAGAGCAGCGCCGGCAACGCCCATATTCAGTGCCGCAACAAAGACCAGATCCAGTACGATATTGATACCGGTAGCGATCAGAAGATAGATCAGCGCGGAGGTGGAGTCACCCAGACCACGCAGGATACCGGTAAAGATATTGTAATAAGAAGTACCTGCGATACCCATGATCAGGATCATCAGGTATGCGAAACAGTCATCGATGATAGAAGCAGGTGTATCCAGCAGTTCCAAAAGCGGACGGATGGCAAAGGCACCGATCACCATAATGATCAAAGATGCGACAGCGGTCAGGGTGATACAGTTACCGATGGCCATGGACAGATCCTCACGGCTCTTGGCTCCGAAGTACTGTGCAACGACGACGCTGGCACCGACCGAGACACCCATGAACAGAACGAGCAGCAGATTGTAGATCGGTCCGGAGCTACCAACAGCTGCCAGAGCATTATCTCCGATGCAGCGTCCAACGATAATACTGTCAGCGGTATTATAAAGCTGCTGAGCAATATTTCCGATCAGCATGGGGATCGTAAAGAGCAATATCTTTTTCCAGGGGGTTCCTTCCGTCATATCTGAAGGGGCAAATAATTGTTTAAAGGTCACGGGATTACCTCCTCATCTTTCAATTTATATCAAACAGTATGATTTTAACAGAATTTAAATAAGAGGACAATTGCAGATTCTCCCAAAAGAACAGGAAAATCTCGCGCAAATTTCGTGCCATTTCGGTCAGAGACAAGTGGTAGAACTACCACTTGTCTCTGACCGAAATGGTCATCTTGCCCTGACCAGATCCGCACGGACCAGACGGATCGCTTCCCCCTGCTCCAGATGGATCCAGTGCACATTTTCTACGGACAGTTCTCTCTTGGGCTGGTCCTGTTCCATGGCAGTTTCATTTTCAAAGATCCGGATCTCTGCCGCCTTTTCTCTGGAATCCTGTACACGGATAAAGTAATCACCCACCGCCAGAGTCTCTCCGGCGATGTAGGTACCCATGGGGATCAGATCCCCTTCGGGATAGAACTTGGCGGCGCGGGATTGTTTATCCTTCTTTTCCCTGGATCTGACCGTTCGCTTTGCCTGTGAACGCTCATCCTTGACAGCCTTACCATCTTCAAAGACAGTGGCTCCCACCGTCTCCTCGACTTTCAGGTCCTTCTCTTCCAGCAGATCCTCTTCCGCCTTTTCTAAAGCCTCCGGATCTTCCTTCTGGAGCCTTGCTATCTCTTTTTCGATGATCTCCTTCTGATACTGAGAGGCGTCTTTCTCACTATGGACTGTCTTATCCGTTTCCTCATCCGACAGACGCTTCAGGTTTTCGCTTCCTACTAAAGAACGCTCTGCATAGGTATCGAAGATCGCCTGCTTTTCCTCCAGGATCTCCTTGATCCTCTCATCCACCGTGTCATCTGCCATCAATCGATAGACCAGGACATCATGGGCCTGCCCCATACGGTAGCTTCTGGCAATAGCCTGAGTCTCGATCGAGGGCTTGATCTGCGGCTCACAGAAGACCACCACGCTGGCGGACTGGATATTGAGGCCTGTGCCTCCGGAGATGGACTGGCATACCAGTACATGCTGAGTTTCTGACTTGGAGAATTCGTCGATGATGCTCTGACGCTCATCCGTAGGAACGGAACCATCGATGGGACCGGCAGCCATGTCTCCGAAAAGATCCATGACCTTGTTCAAAGTACCGAGGAAATAAGAGAAGACCAGGACCTTGCGGCCATCTTCCACCGCTGCCTCCACGATCTCCTTCAATCTCTGTGCCTTGGAAGAGTCCTTCAGATCGGTCACGTCCCAGGAAACCTGGCGCATACCCATGAAGTTTTTTGCAACGATCTGTTTGTTATAGGCCTTCTTCTCTTCCCTTCCGAGTTCGCACCATTCTATGGTCTCTGTTTTCTCAGGAAGTTCAGAAAGAACATCAGCTCTGGTACGGCGCAGATATACACTGCAGGCCATTTTTTCAAACTGGGAGGCATCCGCGGGAAGTTTACTCTTTAAGGGTGTCTGGAGCATACCGATCAGATTGCGCATCTCATCCACATTATTCTCCAGAGGTGTACCCGTCATAAAGACCGTATATTCCGCCTTGTCGGAAAGTTCTTTGACTCCCATAGTCCTCTTCGCCTTGGGATTTTTGACAAAGTGGGCCTCATCCACGATGAGCATATCGATGGAAAGATCCGGGATCTCCGCTTCGATCAACCTGGTGACGGTCTCAAAGTTTGTAACACCGACACCGCCTTTTTTATACCAGAGGATCAGGTTATCCGCCATATCCAGTCCGTGGAGTAGTCTGGGAGTCAATTCAGAAAATTTTTCGATCTCTCTGGTCCAGTTTACCAGTACACTGGCAGGGGCAATGACCAAGAAGTGTCTGGCTCCCTGGGCATACAGATGGCTCATGGCGCCGATGGCCTGGACTGTCTTTCCAAGACCCATCTCATCTCCCAACAGTACCTTCTGCTGGGTCAGCATATATTTGGTTCCGAAATTCTGATAGTTTCTTAAAGTAGCACTTAAGTGACTGGTATCCAATTCATATGCCTCCACCTGATCGGCGATCTCGGTGGGGAGCATGTCGGAAGCTGCAGGTTTTCTGGGAATGACAGGGGTTCTTCCCTGGCTTTCCGCTTCCTTTCCTACCTCATCGATGAACTGTTCCAGTTCCGCATAGTACCAGGCTGCATTCCTGACGAAGCTCTGCCACGCAGACTCGTTAGTAATGGCCATGGCGCTGTTCCAGTCATTCTCTAACTTGACAGAAACAGGGATCAGTTCCGATGCGGCGGCCTTATTGACCTCCTGTGCCGCTTTGGAAACGATCTCTTTATCTTCTTTGGAAGAGAAGAACCATCTGGCCCCATTGGTGATACGACCGCTTGCAGGGACATCTTCCGTAGCACATCTGCCAAAGGTATAGAGAAGTCGATCTCCCTCCTGATAAGCCACCTTCATGGTCTCGTAACGGCACAGTGCGTTGATCAGTTCTGTCTGTTCCTGATCCGGATGGTCGACCCTGACACGGACGGCTGCCTTTTTATGGGCAGCTTTTCTGACCTCATCCAATCCGTCAAAGACCTTCTGAAGCCCTCTTCCGTCCATTCCGGGAACCTTCTGCAGCTGAGCATAGGTGGCCTGATGGACCTGGGCACAGTTGGTAAAGCCGGCATCTTTTAAAAGATCCACCGGCACCTCATGGGAACCAAAACCCAGTCTGTCCAGAGGTGTATCTTCCAGCACCTTCAGAAAAGATCGATAATAGATCTTAGCGGCCGCCGTATTCAGTTCATTTCTGACTCGCTCTCTGGTGGAAAGGACCTTCTGTACTCTCTGGTACGCTGCTGTCACTGTACGGGCGTTTTGCTGCGTAATCGCAAAATCCGGTTTAATGCTCATCCTGCTTTCCCTCCCCTTCCTGTATCTCTCTTAAGGTTTCTTCACTGACTTTCGTTCCTTTACCGTAGGGACCTTCCATGGCGCAGATGGACGCGGCATAAACAGCTCCCTCTTCCATGGCTTTTCGGATCACTTTCCTGAGATCCTCCTCGTAACCTGGATCGCTCTTCCCTTCCTTGATCAGTACTCTCATTCTCTCGTCCTTTAACAGTCCCGAGAGAAAGGCGGCGAAATAGGAATCTCCGGCTCCGATGGAATCCACTGCTTCCTCTGCTTTTACAGACGGAGCATAGATCATCTCGCCTTCATAGAGCACGTAGGAACCCTGGACACCCACGGTACCCACCACGATCTTTACTCCAAGCTCAGCTGCCTTATGCATCAGAGCTTCTCTCTCCTCTTTTGAAAGATCTGCGCAGGAGATGAGTCCGATGGTGA
Source organism: Bianqueaceae bacterium (assembly GCA_045642205.1). GTDB lineage: Bacteria > Bacillota > Clostridia > Lachnospirales > Bianqueaceae > RUG760. Next base: position 6,121 of record JAZUIK010000093.1, on the reverse strand, counting down.
CAAAAGGTGCAATCTTTTCAAAATACTCAAAACCATGTTCAAAGGAAAAATCATAGGCAATGGGGACACCGATCTCTTTAAGGAGCGGCAATTCACCGTTAGCATGGGCATGGAGTCCTGCATAGACCAGATCGAAGGACCGGATATAGTCAAGGTCCTCTTTGGTAAAGTCAAATCCGTGATAGCGCATGACACCGCCGTAGTTTCTTCCTATAAAAAAGCGCTCCCCGTTTTCCACCTTTACCAGCGTATACCCGTTTTGCCCTTCAAAGGTCCGGCAATGGGACAGATCCACCTGTTCCTCTGAAAGGGTCGCTTTCATGAACTCTGCCAGTTCTCCCTCTCCGAACATACCGAGAAATCCCGATTGCAGGCCACACCTTCTTGCATAGACCGCCGTATTGGCACACTCTCCCCCGGGATACATCATTCCGGTGCGAACATAGATGTCGCAGCAGTTGTTGCCGATGGAAAGAAGTGAGGGCTGTTGTAATGTGGTCATAGGTCCTCCAAAGCAGGAAAAAGGTTATTTTATGCAGAAAACTTAATTGTATTTTTCAACAATCTATTCTACTATTGTGGATGGTCATTTTCCATAACATTCTTATGTTCAAAAGTTAAAAAGGAGAAATCATGATCGCCTATATTCTCTGTAATCTCTGTTTCATGTTCCGCAATGTGTGCAACAAGGAGTTTACGAATCGCTTTTCCGGCAAGCAGAACAACATGTTCTTCAATGCCATCTGTCTGAGCATCACCTGTATCATCTCCGCCTTTATGGGTGGTATCCAGCGTCCCTCCGGTATCGTGCTGCTTCTTGCTGCCATCTTCGGTATCGATTTCATCGGTACCGTGTCCGTCATGCTGATCTCCTTTGCCAAGGGTCCTATGGGCCTGGTCAATCTGATCTTCAATCTCTGCGCCGTTGTCCCCATGACCGTCGGTCTGGTCGTCTTCCATCAGAAGCTTTCCATCTATAATGTGTTCGGTCTGATCTGTGTCCTGGTGATCCTGCTCCTGGCCTGGTTCGACGGGGAATCCAAAAAGAGTTCCGCCGAGAAAAAGGTCTATATCTCTCCTAAGATCTGGTTGCCCGTCACCCTTCTGGCTGCGGGCATGAACGGTATCCTTTCTTCCCTGCAGAGTATGTTCGTCCAGTGGGGCGGTGATACGCCGGTGGCTGTCTTCAATTTCTGGGCATATCTGATCGGTGCCATGGTGGGCTGGGTCGCTCTTCTCTTTATGAAGCTGAAGGGAGCCGACTTCTCTCAGGTCAAAAAGATGCCTGTGGCCTTCTCCGTCACCTCCGTTGCCTGCGGCCTTTTAGCCTCCGGCGGTAACATCCTGATCATGTATGCGATCTACACCATTCCTTCTGCGATCGCCTACCCTCTGCAGAGCTGCCTTCTGACAGTAGCTGCTTACCTGATCGCCCTCTTCTACTACAAAGAGGCAAGGACAAAGAATGGTATTGTCCTTGTATTGCTGACTTTGATCAGCATCGTTCTGTTCTCTCTCTGATCCACCCTTAATTCTATAAAATCCATCCGGTATCGAATACCACAGATAATATGAGGATCCGCCCGCAAAGCAACACTGCGGGCGGATCTATTTGTTTAACAACACTTTTTATTTTACCGTTGTTTATATTGCTTTTTCTCCCTTTTTCTATTACTATGGAATGTACAATACTATCCTATCTTATGGAAGGAAAAACAACTATGCCTGAAATGAGCACCCGTTTTGTGCCCAAGCACATGAATGATACCAATCCCGATCCCCGTCTGCTGAAGCTTCTCACCAGGATCACCGACCGTATCCCCGCTAAGATCGCCGGTGTCAAAGTATCCGACCCCGAATACTGGGGTATCGCCTGCATTTTTGAAGATGAAATGGAGCCTGCCTTAAAGGACAGAGTCCTGGATCTGATGCTGAAGATGAAGATCCGCAAAAAGTATACTCTTCCCGAAATGCTTGCCCTCGGCGCTGATCAGGAACTTCTGGACAAGGTTTCCCGTCTAGGTCTGATGGAGTACGACTACGGTGACAAATACACCAAGGATGGTCCCATTCCGGGAACTACCTACACTCCCGCTGATCGCCACTACTGGATCCCTCTGTTCGTTCCCGGATCCGGTGAATACACCAACATGGATCCTGCCCTGATGGATCGTCATCCTGAGCTGGCTATGTTCTTCGAGCGTATGACCTTCCTTCCCCTGGAGCATGTTACCGCCATGGTTCCTCCCGGAGGCGCCGGTATCGGTATGCATGTCATTCCCGTTGAAAAGGCAATTTCCATGGAGAACACTACCATGGATATCGAGCATATCTCCTACTGGCTGAAGAAATATGAAGGCCACATCGGTGCTTCCATCTGCTCCTGCCGTCATGGACGCGGAAAGATGGATGAAGGCTGCGCTGATGACTACAACGATTGGTGTATCGGTGTAGGCGATATGGCTGACTGGTGCCGTGAGACCGGCCGCGGTCACGACATCACCTACGAGCAGGCTATGGAGATCCTTCAGAGAGCTGAAGACAACGGCTTTGTTCACCAGGTCACCAACATCGACGGTGAGAACAAGATCTTCGCTATCTGTAACTGTAACGTTAAGATCTGTAACGCACTGAGAACCTCTCAGCTCTTCAACACCCCCAACATGTCCGCTTCCGCTTATCGTGCTCACGTGGAGAAATCCAAGTGTGTTGCCTGCGGCGGTTGTGTCGAGGTCTGTCCCGCCGGTGCTGTCAAGCTCGGTCAGAAGCTCTGCAAGAAGGATGGCTCCGAGGTTCAGTATCCCAAGCAGGAACTTCCGGATGCCAAGAAGTGGGGCAAGGACAAGTGGACCGAAGATTATCGCGACAAGAATCGTATCAATACTCATGAGAGCGGTACCGCTCCCTGTAAGACTGCCTGCCCCGCACACATTGCGGTACAGGGTTATCTGAAGAAGGCTTCTCAGGGCAAGTACCAGGAAGCTCTTGCCATCATCAAGAAAGAGAATCCCTTCCCCGCTGTCTGCGGACGTGTCTGCAACCGTCGTTGTGAGGACGCCTGCACCAGAGGCAAGATCGACCAGGCTATCGCCATCGATGCTGTCAAGAAGTTTATCGCTGAGCAGGATCTGAAGGCAGAGACCCGCTATGTTCCCAAGGTCGTCATCGCTAACAACCTTAAGGAGCGTTGGGATGAGAAGATCGCCATTATCGGTGGAGGTCCCGCAGGTCTTAGTGCTGCTTTCTATCTGGCTCAGATGGGATACCTTCCCACTGTCTTTGAGAAGAATGAGCGTGCCGGCGGTATGCTGACCTATGGTATCCCCTCCTACAAGCTGGAGAAGGATGTCATCGATGCTGAGATCGAGATCATGAAGGAACTGGGCGTTGAGATCCGCTTAAATACCGAAGTCGGCAAGGACGTTACCATCGCTTCCCTGAGAGAAGAAGGCTACAAGGCATTCTATATCGCCATCGGCTGCCAGGGCGGACGTCTTCCCGGAATCCCCGGTGAGACTGCTGAAGGCACCATGACCGCTATCGATTATCTGAAGGATGCCAACACCGGCAACACCCATTTCGAGGGTGAAGTCGTTGTCGTCGGTGGCGGAAACGTTGCGATCGACGCTTCCAGAGTCTCCGCTCGCAGCGGTGCTTCCAAGGTCACTCAGCTCTGTCTGGAGACCGAGGACATCATGCCCGCTACCAAGGAAGAGATCTTCGAAGCAAGAGAAGACGGTGTTACCATCAACTGCGGTTGGGGTCCCAAGGAAGTCCTTACCGAGAACGGTAAGGTTACCGGTATCGTCTTCAAGAAGTGCACCAGAGTATATGATGAGAACAAGAAGTTCGCACCTGAGTACGACGAGAACGAGACCATCACCCTGAAGGCTGACCGCGTGATCTTTGCTATCGGTCAGGCAACTGTCTGGGGCGACCTTCTCAAGGACACCGGTATCGAACTGAACCGCGGCCGTATCGCTGCTGACGCAAAGACCTACCAGACCACCTGCGACGATATCTTCGTCGGCGGTGATGTCTACACCGGTCCCAAGTTTGCGATCGATGCTATCGCAGCTGGTAAGGAAGCTGCAGAGTCTCTGCACCGCTTTGTACAGCATGGTCATATGACCATCGGTCGTAACCCCTCTTACTACAAGGAACTCAATAAGGATGACATCCTGGTGGAGAGCTATGACACCGCAGGACGTCAGGATGCCGGCATGGTCGCTGACATCGATCCCAAGAGCTTCCGTGATGCTCATGCAACCCTCACCGAGGAGCAGGTTCGTATCGAGACCGCTCGCTGCCTTGGCTGTGGTGCTGCTATCGTCGACATCAACCGCTGTATCGGATGTGGACTTTGCACCACCAAGTGTAAGTTTGATGCTATCACACTGCACCGTGATGTTCCTGAGGCAAGCAACATGAGAGTCGCCGAGGATAAGTTCAAGTACATCCTTCCTTACGCAGCAAAGCGTGCCGTCAAGATCGTTACCAGCAAGAAGTAAGACAGGTTCCTCTATGCACGAATTAGGCGTTGTCTTTCATACGATTAAAGAGATCAACGAGATCGCCAAAGAAAACGGTCTCACCAGAATCCAGAGTGTCACCATGGAGATCGGCGAGGTCTCCACGGTGATCCCCTATCTGTTTGAAGATTGCTGGAACTGGGCAGTCAAGAAAGAAACGGTCCTCAAAGATGCCAAGGTGATCATCGAGCGCATCGATGCCATCACCCACTGCGAGGATTGTCTTCAGGACTATCCCACCATCAAGCACGGAAAGATCTGTCCCCATTGCGGAAGTGAACACACCTTCCTTCTGCAGGGCAATGAGATCTTTATCAAGCAGCTGGAAGCTGAATAATTTCACTGTTACAGAAAAAAGCCCTTGGATCCCTCCGCAGCGACCATGCTGCGAAGGAAAGCCAAGGGCTCTTTTCATAATCATCGAGAATTAACAAGCTTCCCCGTCAGGAAGTCCTGAGACAACATGATCCGTTGTCGAAGAATCTCCTGCGGGGATGTTTTATATAGATGCTATTTCAGTGTATTACTTCACTTCGACGCTGCTGACATGGCAAAGGCCTTCTTCTTCGTAGAACTCGAAGCTGACCTTATCGCCAATACCAACGCGGACGATATCCAGATCTTTTACCGGATCGACTCTGAAGAGCAGATCGGAATTCTCCAAAGTGACATAGAAGATGGTACTGCCCTCTTCCACCACAGGATAGATGGTCCTGATCGCAGAGGTGATGTTCTGATCACTGACAATGACTTCCGGCTCGATCACGGTCTCGACCATGATGCCGTTTCTCTTCATCAGATCCAAATAGGCAGCTTCACAATCCTTGACTGTATCACCGATGGATACGATGTTGTACTTTGCGATGTTGACCATGGCATACTTCTTGACCAGTCCGGCATCATCCTTCAAAGAGATGAAGTAGGTGGGCTCGCCATTGATATTCAGGAGCAGAGGGAAGGTTGCTCTGTAACCCAGATTCTGGACCTGACCCTGAGCACTGGCCATAGCGGAATATTCTTCTGCACCGGGAACCTCGTAGTAACGGGTCTCGGCGGTACGCTGGTTCATCAGGACAAAACCGACGTTGGATTCATCGGAGCCGACGGAGGTGATACCGGTGTAGACCCAGACATCATCATCCAGAGCGATGTAGTTGTAACCATCGGTAGTCTGCAGACAGTCTTTTGCAGAGAACAGGGTGTTCAGCCAGCCATGCTTCAGGGTTCCATAATAGTCATAATAGCTGATCAGCAGTTCTGCACTGTAAACACGGTCTACCCACTGAGGAACTTCCTCTACATCGTAGTTGAACAGTTCACCGGTGATAGCATTGCAAAGGACGACACGGCTGATGGCCTTTCCGCCGAACAGACCGATGGTATAGGTCTTTACAGGGCATACCCAGTAGGGAGTACCTGCTTCATCGATCTCAAAGTGGATATCCTCAAACATGTAGGTGGGATAATGGAAACGCAGATAGCGATGGATATAGTGACCAAAGTTTTCAGACTCGGAATAGTGCATTCCCTCGGAAAGCTTGACACACTCTACGCTCTGGTCAGCCATGTTGATGGTGATGTAAGCGGGA
>JAZUIK010000092.1:0-5134 GCA_045642205.1 Bianqueaceae bacterium | reverse complement strand
TCACCTTACGATCGACTGATCCTGGATCAGCACGTTCGTTTTATCGGTGATCCTGTTGCCATCATTGCTGCTGAAAATGAAAAGGCTGCTCTGAAGGCCATGAAGCTGATCAAGGTAGAGTATGAGGTACTGGAAGCGGTTCTGGATTTCCGTACCGCGAAAGATAACCCTGTTCTGGTCCATCCGGAAGAAGACTGGTATCCTCCCTGCCCTGTAGGCGGCGATAATAAGCGCAACCTTGTCTCCAGCGGTGTTGAGTCTGACGGAGACGTGGATGCAGTCATGGCAGACTGTGATATCATCATTGACCACACCTATCACACCAAAGCATACAATCAGGCTATGATGGAGACCTTCCGCACCTATGCGGATCTGGACCGCTATGGAAGACTGCATATCATCTCTTCCACCCAGATCGTTTTCCACTGCCGTCGTATCCTCTCCCGTGCTCTGGGCATTCCCAAGAGTATGATCCGTGTCGAGAAGCCTCGTATCGGCGGAGGATTTGGTGCTAAGCAGACCGCTGTCTGTGAAGTTTATCCTGCCTTTGTTACCTTAAAGACCGGTCGTCCGGCAATGCTGATCTATACTCGTGAAGAGTCTCAGATCGCCGGTTCTCCCCGTCACGAAATGGAGATCAAGGTCCGCCTTGGTGCTAACAATGATGGTACCATCCGCGCCCTGGAACTCTATACCCTTTCCAATTCCGGTTCCTATGGTGAGCATGGACCTACCACTGTTGGTCTTTCCGGCCACAAGGCTATTCCCATGTATACCGGTTCTCTGGAAGCCTTTCGCTTCAGCTACGATGTTGTGTATACCAATCTTCAGGCTGCCGGTGCATACCGTGGATACGGTGCTACTCAGGGTATCTTTGCTGTTGAATCTGCCGTCAATGAGCTGGCAGAAAAGCTTGGTATCGATCCTACTCTGATCCGTGATCGCTGCATGGTCAAGGAAGGCATGGATATGCCTGCTTACTATGGTGAGAAGGCAAATGCCTGTGCACTGGACCGTTGTCTGGAGCATTGCCGCCAGATCTTTAACTGGGATGAAAAGTATCCTGTACGTGATATGGGTAACGGCAAGGTCCGTACCGCCGGTGTCGGTATGGCAATGCAGGGCTCCTGTATTTCTTCTTTGGACGTAGGAAGTGCTACTGTTAAGCTGAACGAGGATGGTGGTTACAACCTTCTGATCGGTGCTGCCGACATGGGTACCGGTTGTGATACGATCCTGGCTCAGATGGTAGCGGAGACCATGGACTGCGACGTCGATGATGTTGCTGTCTTTGGTGCAGATACCGATGCTTCTCCTTATGATTCCGGTTCCTATGCATCTTCTACCACTTACATTACCGGTAAGGCTGTTGAGAAAGCCTGCGAAGACCTTAAGAAAAAGATCTGTGACATCGCTGCTGACATGATGAACTGCACCATCGATGAAGTTCAGTTTGCTTCTCACGAGGTCAAGCGCGTTGGAAGCGATCAGTCTGTTTCCCTGGTAGATATCGCTTACAAGACTCAGCTCTTCTCCAGTAAAAATGCCGAAGCCACTGCTTCTCATACTTCTCCCATCTCTCCCCCGCCTTACATGGTCGGTATGGTCGAGATCGAGCTGGACAAGCTCACCGGTCAGGTAGAGATCCTGGACTACAAGGCTGTTGTTGACTGCGGTAAGGTCATCAATCCTGCTCTGGCACGTATCCAGGCAGAAGGTGGTATCGTTCAGGGTATCGGACATACCCTGATGGAAAATGTCACCTACTCTCCCAAGGGAAAGATCTACGAGAGCAATTTCCTCCAGTACAAACTGCCCACCCGTCTGGATATGGGTCATCTGCAGGTTGACTTCGAGGAAAGCTATGAGCCTTCCGGTCCCTTCGGGGCAAAGTCCATCGGTGAGATCGTTATCAACACACCTGCCCCTGCTCTGGCACACGCGATCTACCGCGCTACAGGTGTATGGCATCGTGAGATCCCCATTACTCCTGAACAGATCGCTATGTCTGTTCCTGAAGAGGATTGATCTTGGTATTTAAAACAAATATCAATTTACACAAAGAACCCACAGCTTCACGCTGTGGTTTCTCTTCATTTATGCTTCTTCAGTTATGCTTCTTCATGAAGTCCATATATTGGAGCCAATCCTGACGACTCAGGAAGTGGATACCATCCCGGTAATGATGACCGATCGATCCTTCAAGGCAGGCGGTATTCACTTTCATCATCTCTTTAGGACCTTCGAATCCCTTCATGCCCAGGAATTCCCAGGCACAGGAAGCCTCCACGCAGCAAAGCTGCTGGGCATAAGGATCAGCCCAGATGTCTTGCGCAGCACTTCCGGTGGACACAAAACGAGGAGCAATGGCAGCCATCAGAAAATGCTGATCAAAGGGCATTTCCTGCTCTTTGCCGGCATAACTTTTCCTCTTTGCGTTAAACCAGTAAGGGAACTTGTCGTTCATGACTCCGATCGTTTCCGCACCCTCATGCTTATAATGCTCCATGGCATCTCCACCGCATCCGGAATCGTTGGCAAAGGTATATCGGACTCTTTCATCGAAAGCACCGCAAAGAAACGCCGTCTTGCCCAGTCTGGAATGGCCGATCACAGCGATCCTACCTGCATCCACCTCACTTCTGGTCAGGAAATAGTCGATGGCTCTGCTCATGGCAAATGCCCACAGCATCAATTTTCCTGGATCCTTATCAGAGTTTGATCGGTCATACATACCGGCAAGTCCGTTACTCATATCGTCATCATCAGAAGTAATAGCCTGATAATGGATCACTGCCAGAGCAAATCCATTGTCAACGATCTCCTCTGCAGGATAATACATATCATACACGTCCGGACGGAAGTTGAGCAGCACAAACAAAGGATACTTTTTTGATCTATCCGTAGGAGCAAAATATGTCACAGGAAAGGAAAACTCCCCCTTCTGAGCAGGAAATGTGATCCGGATCGTTTCAAGATCTGCATGGCCTGCACAGCATTTGCTTTCCGTTTTGACGATCTCTCCTCTGGTGCATCCTAGAACCGGAGGCATTTCTCCATACTCTTCCTCTGAGAGGATCTGGAGAAGTTCTTTTCTTCGAAGAGGCCACTGCTTTTTATCTGTCAGTTTTTCTCCGTTTTTCATTATCAGAATGGATGGAATGGATGGGATCATAAGGTACTTCCTTTCTTGACCGAGTTCCTCTGAAAAGCAAAATGGCTGCACACAAGGGTGCAGCCATTCTATTACTAATTACGGGCCAAAGAATTTCAGGATATAAACGGCGATGATCTGTAAGATCAGGATCGCCGGAACGCCAATAAAAAACTTGGGGTGTTTCGTTTTATGATGAAACACTTTCATTCCGAGTAGCGCTCCGATGGAACCGCCCAGCACCGCCAGCATCAACAGTACGGATTCCGGGGTACGCCATTTCTTTTCTTTGGCTTTCTGTTTATCCGCTCCATAAGCTAAGAAGGCAACAATATTGATCACGATCAGATATAAGATCAGGATCAACGATCCTCCTATGGGAACGACACGTAACCACATGTTAACTCAGATCTTAAGCCTTGTTCTCAGAACCGAACAGCTTGATCTTCTCGATAACCTTAGCCTTGATAGCTTCAGCACCGGGAGCAAGCAGCTTACGAGGATCGAAGCCCTTACCGGACTGATCCTTACCAGCCTCGATGTAAGCACGGGTAGCTTCCTGGAATGCCAGCTGGCACTCGGTGTTAACGTTAACCTTAGCAACACCAAGGGTAACTGCCTGATGAACCATCTCATCGGGAATTCCGCTGCCGCCGTGAAGAACCAGAGGCAGATCACCGGTCTGCTCCTTGATAGCAGCCAGAACGTCGAAGTTCAGACCAGCCCAGTTCTCGGGGTACTTGCCGTGGATGTTACCGATACCAGCAGCCAGCATGGTGACACCAAGATCAGCGATCATCTTGCACTCTGCGGGATCAGCGCACTCGCCCATACCGACAACGCCGTCTTCCTCGCCACCGATGGAACCAACCTCAGCCTCAAGGGAGATACCCTTCTCAGCACACAGAGCAGCCAGCTCCTTGGTCTTAGCGATATTTTCTTCGATGGGATAGTGAGATCCGTCGAACATGATAGAGGAGAAACCAGCCTCGATGCAGGCCTTAGCTCCCTCGTATGAACCATGATCCAGATGCAGAGCAACCGGAACAGTGATCTTCTGGAACTCCATGACATTCTTTACGATGTCAGCAACGTTCTTGTATCCAGCCATGTACTTACCAGCTCCCTCGGAAACCTGTACGATGACGGGAGAATTGCACTCCTGAGCAGCAGCAAGGACAGCCTTGGTCCACTCGAGGTTATTCAGATTGAAGGCACCGATTGCATAATGTCCAGCAACAGCAGCCTGCAGCATTTCCTTTGCAGAAACGAGCATGATATTAATCCTCCTAAAATTAATTACTACATACAGAATATAAATTCCACTCCTCATTATACTGGGAGAAACCTATATTTGCAAGGCGTTTTCGGTCCCAAGCGAAACTTTGGCAAAAATATATCAATATTATTTGTCCATCAGCTCTATTACAGCAGCCATATCCGGTTGAGCATCGATACCACCCATAGAAGTTGTCGTCAATCCGCCGCAGGCACAGGCAACCGCTGCTGCTGCGCAAGCTTCATCCAGCATTAAGTTGTATGGATCCCTATCCATCTTCAGCATCTCTGCCAGGAACGCTCCCATAAAGGCATCTCCGGCTCCGGTGGTATCCACGGGTTTCACTTCATAAGAATCGACATGAGCCATTTCCCCTTCGATAAAGATCGTACATCCCTCTGCTCCCTGAGTAACGATCAGCACTTCGATCTGAGGATAGATATGCTTCAACTGCATGATACCGGGGATCAGGCCCTCTTCATCAGAAAGAAACGCCAGTTCTTCTTCCGACATCTTGACCAGCTGTGGATAGGAAAGCACCTTCTGCACCATTGCTTTCAATTCTTCGTCACTGTTCCACAGGTTGAAACGAAGATTCGGATCGAAAGCGATCGTCTTCTCTTTTTCTTTCGCATAGTCCAGCAGTTCAAAACTGGTATCTCTGGAAGTGCCTTCACTGAGAAGGACACTGCTCAGATAGA
>JAZUIK010000091.1:0-11499 GCA_045642205.1 Bianqueaceae bacterium | reverse complement strand
CCACGCCCAAAACAAGACCGGTCACCGCAACCAGAAGGACACTCTGAACTGTAATCTTGGACATACGATCATATTTCTTTGCACCCATATTCTGGGAGGAGAAAGAAAGGGCTGTTTGATAGATGGCATTCATTCCCACATAGACAAAGCCTTCGATATTGGCCGCTGCGGTATTACCGGCCATAGCTACAGAACCAAAAGAATTGATGGAAGATTGGATCAATACGTTAGAAATAGAGAAGACCATTCCCTGCAGTCCAGCGGGCAAACCCACATGTACCATTCCCAGCAGCTTATCCTTATGGATCTTCAGTTTTCTCAGATCCACACGGCACATATCATCCGTACGCATCAGGCACAGCAATGTCAGGAAGGCGGAAATTGCCTGAGAGACCACCGTCGCAATCGCAACACCGGCAACTCCCATATGTAAAGAGATGACCAAAAACAGGTTCAGTACTACATTTACGATACCGGAAATGACCAGGAAGAACAAGGGACGCTTGGTATCTCCCTGTGCACGCATGATAGCAGCGCCGAAGTTATAGAGCATGTTGACAGGCATACCTACAAAGTAGATCTGCATATACAGCGTAGCTTTATCGATAACATCCTCCGGGGATCCCATCCAGAAAAGCAGTGTTCTGGAACAGACAACACCTACTACGATCAATATCACTCCGGCGATCAGACTGATCAGGATGGAGGTATGAACGACTTCCTGGGTATTGTCATAATCTCTGGCTCCAAGGTACCTTGCTGCCAGTACGTTGGTACCAACAGAAAGTCCGATGAACAGATTGACGATCAGATTGGTGATCGATCCGGTAGAACCTACCGCTGCCAGAGCCTCTGCTCCGGCAAATCTTCCGACTACAATAACATCCGCTGCATTAAAGAGCAGCTGTAAAATACTGGAAAGCATCAACGGAATGGCAAAACGGATCATCTGACTCATGATCGGACCATTTGTCATATCCATTCCATATGATTTTTTTCTCATGATTTTTCCTCATCTAGAAATCTTGAAATTCGAATGTCCGCTTATTATAATGAGAGTTACCCTGTACTACAATATACAAAATAAACAGTGCAGGTATTATTTTTCAGAGGAGACAAACTACTTTGCCCATCTCTTATCAGACTGACTATTCCTTATTAGTCATGCAGGCGGATGCGCTCACTATGGATGAGCCTCATTACCTGCCTAATCTTGCCAACATCTCTGCCCTTTTATGGGATGCCATGGATGATCTTAACTGGTGTGGTTTCTATCTTGCAGCTGATCAGACGTTGATCCTTGGACCTTTCCAGGGTAAGACCGCCTGCATCCGTATTCCCTTTGGTAAGGGTGTCTGCGGAACCGCTGCTGCTAATGATGCCACTCAGTTGGTTCCCGATGTTCATCAGTTTCCAGGTCACATTGCCTGTGACAGTGCATCCAACAGCGAGATCGTCATTCCTGTTCATGGAGCTGACGGAAGTGTTGTCGCTGTACTGGATATCGATTCTCCCAAGCTGGAACGCTTCAGCGAGGAAGATGCCCAGGGACTGGAACAGATCGTTAAGGTTCTCGAAAAGAACTGTACCTTCTGCTTTACCGACATTACGAAATAAGGAGTAACTGCCATGACTCTTCAGGAATATTTCCAGGAATATAATGCAAAGGATATCTATCCTTTCCACATGCCTGGCCACAAGCGTAATACCGAGCTTTGCAAGATGGATAATCCCTATGCCATGGACTATACGGAGGTCGATGATCTGGACGATCTTCATGAAGCTTCCGCACATCCCGGACGTAATTCCATCCTTGCCAATTCCATGGCAAAAGCCGCAAAGATCTTCGGTTCCAAGGTCAGTTTCTATCTGGTCAATGGATCCTCCGGTGGACTGGTCAGTTCCATTCTTGGCCTGACTCGTCGCGGTGACCGTGTACTGATCCCCAGAAACACCCATAAATCCATCTATAACGCTCTGTCCTTAGCAGGTGTTCGTCCTGTCTATGTCTATCCTACCCTGGATGAAGCTACCGGTGTCTATGCCGGTGTTCGTCCTCAGGATGTAGAGCGTGCCTTTGGTCGTTATCCTGATATTAAATTGGCACTGGTGGTCTCTCCCACCTTTGACGGTGTTGTTTCCAACATCAATTCCATCGCCAAGATCTGTCATGACAACGATGCCTATCTGGTTGTCGATGAGGCCCACGGTCCTCATCTTGGCCTGTCTCCCTATTTCCCCGACAGTGCTGTCCATCAGGGCGCTGATGTGGTCGTACAGAGTCTTCATAAGACTCTACCCGTACTGACCCAGACCTCTATTCTGCATATCTGTACCGATCGAGTAGAGCCTGAATTTATTTCCCGTACCATTTCCATTATCGAATCCACCAGTCCCAGTTATGTTCTGATGAACTCTGCAGACCAGTGTATGGATCTTCTTGAAAAGCGCGGTGAAGAACTGTTCAAGATCTACAGTGATCGTCTGGATGCTTTCTCTGAGTCCATGAAGGCCTTGAAGCACCTGAAGGTCCTCTGCAAAGGCAACGACTGTGTCGACAATCATCCTAACATTCCCTACTTTGATAAGGGAAAGATCCTGATCTCCACCCGTGGCACCAACATGACCGGAAAGCAGCTGTATGAAACTCTGCTCAAGGAATATCGCTGTCAGATGGAAATGTGCCTTGCCGATGTAGTCCTTGGTATGACCAGTATCGCGGATACTCAGGAAGGTCTGGACCGCTTGAGAGATGCTATTCTGGATATTGACTCCAAGCTCGAGGATGCTAATGTTACCAAGCCTCTGCTCCTTAAAAACGAGATGATCTCCTACCCTGCTCTCACTCCCGCTGAGGCTATGGATCTGAACGGTGAGTTTGTCAGCGTCGAAGAATCTGTCGGTCGTATCGCCAGAGAATTTGTCTATGCATATCCTCCCGGAATCCCCTATATCATTCCCGGTGAAATGATCGAGGCCGATACCTTGGAGACCATGCGCCGTCTGGAATCTTCCGGTATTCGCCTGATCGGTACCAGACATCGCTACCCCGATGCCATCGAGGTCTGCGAAAGAAAGTAAGACTTCTATATATGTAAAAAACAACTCTCCATGAAGCTGTGCAGAAACTGCAATGCTCCATGGAGAGTTGTTTTTTATACATATATATGAATCCTTCCACCTTATCCCCCAGTATTTCTGCACAACATAAAAGTGCCCGTAGTTTTCCCGAGGCAGCATGGTCAGCTGTCGAGGGAATCTACGGGCACTTTTATGTTTTCACAGAAATTACTTTACATTTTCTCTAAGCCATGCACAGTCATCCTTGATGCACTGATCGTGATCGGCATAGAAGCCTTCACGCTCAACGACCCAGAAAGCCTCGATAGGCTGCTCATCCAGAGCATTCTTGATCTCCTGCCAATTCATGTTGGATTCAGGAACACCCATCTTGCACTGCTCTTCAAAGCCGCGCTGAGGCATACCGGACTTGATCTTAGCCAGAAGTGCCTGACGCTCTTCGATGGACATGGACTTAACATCGCCGAAGGGAGATCCTCCCTGAGAAGGAGCTGCCTCATGACGGGACTTGGGCTGAGGTCCGGGACCCTGTACCTTGCAGTTTTCCTTAACATGAATGGAAAGGATACGTCCGCAGTACTTACGGATAAAGTAAGGAGGATACATACCACCATTCTGTGCCCAACCGCAATCCAGCTGAGAATAGAATCCCTTACCGTTGTCCAGAAGATGCTCTAACAGGCTCTTGCCCTCATCGAAGTAGAACTCAGAGCTGTGGTTATGATAACCGATCTTGATGCCATAGGGAGCTGCCATCTCTGCCATTCCCTCCAGGATCTTAGCGACCTCGATCGCTTCTTCCTTATTGCAGAAAGGAGTACCAGCCCAGATAACAGCCTGACCACCCAGGGCAGCCATCTTCTTAACGATCTCTTCACTGGGCTCTGCGTGGATAGAAGTAACCTTTAATCCGGTCTCCTTCAGCCATGCCTTGATATCTTCTACATCATTATCCAGATCGCAGGGAAGTAATTCGACAGAGTCAAATCCCATGGATGCGATCTTCTTGAACTTTTCAAGCAGGGTATCCCCAAGGCCAAGATAACTTTCCAGACCTCCGAAAGAATATGTACCGATTCCAATTTGCATAATGATTCTCCTTTGATGAAAGGCGTGACTGATGCCACGCCTTTCTTTATACGTTGTGTAATTAGATCACTTCTTGCCGGCAGGCTTGATTCCACTGCTCGGACGAGAAGGTGCGGCAGGACGGGAAGGAGCTGCGGGACGAGCAGGTGCAGCGGGTCTTGCTGCGGGTGCGGAAGGTCTCACGTTGGAACCACCAAGGTTCATACGTCCTGCAGGAGCAGCCGGTTTAGATGCGGGTGCTGCAGGTCTTGCTGCGGGAGCTGCCGGTTTCGGTGCAGAAGCAGGCTTCTGAGTGTTGCCACCAAGGTTCATGCGTCCTGCAGGAGCCTGAGGAGCAGACGGTCTGGGTGCAGAGGTAACATTAGATACCGTAGACTTGGATCCACCAAGATTCATACGTCCTGCATTAGCAGGTGCAGAAGCTGCAGGTGCAGCAGGCTTAGATGCATTCACAGCGGGTCTTGCTGCAGGACCGGGAGTAATACGGCTCTGAGGTGCACCAGGTGCAGCCTTCGCCGTGTTCATTCCGGTCTTAGGTCCCTGTGCCTGAGGCTGGAAACCTGCCTGTACACGGTTATTGTTGTTCGCACCGGCCTTCTTGGAAGCAGCAACAGCGGCAGCACCAACGGCTACACCAGCAGCACCGACAGCGGCGCCGGTAGCAACCTTAGCAGCTGTACTTGTACCATTCTGACCGTTGTTGAGCGGAACTTTCTCTGTACGATTGTACATGAACAGATCTCTGTTCATATTCAATGCAGGATTTCTCATGTAGTTATTGGCCTTTGTTTCAGGTCTGACAGATTTCATACTTGCCTTAGCAGCACTGCCGGAAATCGCACCAGCGATCAGACCAACCACAACAGAGGCGATCAATCCACCGATGGTGAATCCCATCAGCAGATAGGTGATAATAAAGGTAATAACAGCAGCGATACCCAAAGAACCAAGGAAGGTCTTGGTGTATGCACTCTGATCCACAGGAAGGTCACCGACGAACTTACCAGTCTGACCATTCATTGCGAAGGTGTAATTCTCGTTGTTATACTTGGTAGTCAGCATCCAGACAGGATACAGAGCATACTTTGCACTGGCATTGGAGAGCTGAACATTGTAATTCTTGGTTTCATAATGCTCGTAACCCTGTACGGTGGAATCCAGGTACTGCTTGGTAGACTTCTTGATTCTGTCATTAGCGGTATTGATGGTCTCTTCCTTGGTGACATCGTACTTATCAGCGACATAACCTGCCAGATATGCGGTCTGGAAAGGAACAGCATCATTAAAGTTAAAGGGTTCCAGAGACTGCATGAGCGTATCATCCATCTTCTTGGATCCGTCAACCGGAACATGCTCAAAGCCCATGTTACCGCCACGGGTTACATTGTAGTAAGAAGTCTCGGTATACTCAAACTGATTGTCAGTCCACTTTCTGGATTTGGTAGCCTCATAGGTAGCATTACCTGTAGACTGTGCATCGAACAGCCAGAAAGGAACGTACACACCCTGGATCTCCTTGATACGGTTCTGATCCTTGAAGATTCTGGGAAGCAGTTTCTTACCCTTCAGATGGTTGCTGTATGCAGCCATAGCCTGCTCCTTATTGAGCTTGAAAGGAATGACATAGTCCGGCTTCATGTCTCCGCGGAACTGACCCATCATGACAATGGGGTTACCACAGTAAGGACAGGAGGTAGCAGCGGTATTTCCGTCACCGACGATCTCACCACCACAGGACTTGCATACATATACTCTCATTCCGGATGCTTCTTCATCAGACCACATGGAATCAGAGGTGTTCCAATTCATATCGTCCTGTGCATCTTCTTCGTTCAGAGTATCATCCAGTGCCTGCAGAGCAGCCAGTTCGTACTCAGAATCGCAGAAGGGACACTTCATTTTCTGAATTCCGGTGTTAAATTCAAGTGCACCACCACAGGCAGGGCACTTATATTCTTGTAATCCAGCCATTGTTTGTTCTCCTTAATCTAGAAAAAGGACCTGCAGGTGCAGGTCCTTTTGGTTTTGAATTACTTCAGTTTTGCACCGCACTCAGGACAGAACTTGGGAGGATTGCTGGGATCAGCAATAGGAGCTCCACACTGAGGGCATGCGGTCAGAGCCACGGGCTTGGGGCTTCCGCACTCAGCACAGAACTTACCGGTGTTGACTGCACCGCAGGAGCAGGTCCAGGTCTCATTCTGAGGCTTGGGGTTTCCGCAGTTAGCACAGAACTTGCCGGTATTGGTAGCTCCGCAAGAGCAGGTCCAGGTAGCACCGCCGGGTGCTGCGATGGTGGGAGCGGGTGCCGGAGCGGGAGCAGGAGCTGCTGCCTGCTGCTGCTGACCCATAGCATACAGATTCTGGATTCCGCCTGCGCCGCCGAAAGCGTTAGCAGCCATACCCATACCCATGAAGCCGGTCATAGCGCCAGCGGAGTTGCCAGCTGCGGTCTTCATAGCTTCTGCCTGTGCACCCATCATGGTTGCTGCAGCCATGGTAGGATCCTTCAGCATAGCGGTACGCTGAGCCTGCTTGATCAGCTCCTGATCGTCCTCGGGCAGAGTGACGGAACCGATAGCAACGCTAACGACCTTCAGACCACGAAGCTCGCCCCACTTCTTGGTGAGCTCGATGTTCATTGCCTCTTCCAGGTCGGTGTTATGAGTAACGATCTGGTTGGGACGGATCTCCAGGTCAGACAGATGTCCGAATGCAGGCTGCAGAGCAGAGATGAACTCGGTCTTCAGCTGGGTGTCGATCTCGCTTCTCTTGAACTCCTGAGTTACGTTACCACAAACGTTGGTGTAGAACAGAAGAGGATCTGCGATCTTATAGGTGTAGATACCGGAGCAACGAAGAGATACATCGATATCCAGACCGATCTTGGAATCAACAACACGGAAGGGAACAGGATTGGGAGTACCAAACTTGTTGTCCAGGATTTCCTTGGTATTGAAGTAATAGACTCTCTGGTCATGGCCGGTGTCTCCGCCGTAACCGATACGGGAACCGATGGTCATGAAGGTCTGCTTCAGGCTCTCACCGAGGCTGCCGGAGAAAAGGCTGGGCTCAGAAGAGGTGTCATAGGTAAACTTACCGGGCTCTGCACAGAACTCAACGATCTTTCCCTGATCAACGATGATCATACACTGACCGTCGTTAACAACGATACCGGAACCGTTAGAAATGATGTTGTCGCTACCCTTGGTATTGGAGGAACGAGAAGAAACAGACTTCTGTCCTTTAACAACGAGTACGTCTCTGTCCAGAGAATCGCAATAGAAAAATTCTTTCCACTGATCTGCAAGGGTACCGCCAACGGCACCTGCAAGTGCTTTAATAAGACCCATAGTTTATCCCCTTTCGATATAATAAATTTTAGGGTGTTTTAATCATTATACCATGTTCATTCGGAGTTGTATCATCCAAATGGATTATTTTTCTGCCAAAATCCTTAAAAAATATTTGTACAAAATTACCCGATGGAACATGGAGATCGATTACTGAATGGCGATGGTCGATCAGTGATTGGCCACTGCCTGCTGGAAGATCACCAGGATCTTCTGGATCTCTTCCTCCGTAAAGACATACTGGAAAAAGCTCTTTAAAAAGTTCTGCATGCCCTTCTGGATCTGTTCCTGGACCTCCGGAGGCAGATTCTGTGCCGCACCGGCTCCGCCCATTCTGCCAACAAACTCGGCCACACTCTGAAGGATCTTCGGTACATCTTCCATAGTATGGATATCGGCTTCCTCTACCGGTGTCACTGCGTAACCTTTTTCCATCAGATAGGATTCTCGATCCTTCATGCGTTCTTTCCAGTCTTCGAAATCATGCTCTTCACTCCATGCATTCTCAGCTAATGCCTGCAATCTGGGGAAGATCTGTTTCTCCAGTCTGTCTGTATCAGCAATATACTCTGTCCAAACGGGAGCTTCCAGTCCAAATACCTGCTCCTCAGGTACATCCTGCTGCTGCGTCTTTCCTCCGAAGGAATAGGTTCCTCTTAAGGTGACCATGCCATAGGGATAATCACAGTAACAAGCTCCATTATTGGAGAAGATGAATTCCTGACCTTCTGCGATCGGACCAGCCATCTTGGATGGACCCATCTCTGCCCAGTACTGACCGATGGCGTTAAGCTTAGCACCGCTGTAGAGCATCTCATTCCAGCCAATGACCATCTTATCCATTTTTTCCAGATGATCGATGAGCTTATTAGTCAGCCAGCCCTGCAGTTCTTCCGTATCTTTCAATCCTTCTGCCTTCATTCTTGCCTGACAGTCAGGACACTTCTCCCACTCTGCCTTAGGTGCTTCATCTCCTCCGATGTGGAAGAATCTTCCGGGGAACAGAGGCACGATCTCATCCAGAAGATCATACAGGAACTGAACGGTCTCATCTTTTCCGGGACAAAGGATGTGAGTAAAGATACCTCCGGTAGTCTTGACTTCACCGGGTGTTTTGTCACAGGAAAGTTCGGGATATGCTGCAATGATCGCAGAAGTATGTCCGGGAAGATCGATCTCGGGAATGACCTCGATACCGCGAAGATCTGCATAATCCACGATATCCTGGATCTCCTCCTGTGTATAGTAACCGCCGGTTACTGTGCCATCGTTCTCTGTGCGGTACGAACCGATCTCATTCAGTTTCGGGAATTTCTTACTCTCGATACGGAATCCCTGGTCGTCGCTCAAATGCCAGTGGAACTCATTGAGCTTCAAAGCAGCCATCTCATCCAGGATCTTTTTGACTTCCTCTACACCGAAGAAATGACGGCTGACATCCAGCATGAAGCCACGATAAGCAAGACGTGGTGCATCCGATACATGACCGCAGGGGATCTCCCCCTTATAGACACGGATCATTTCAAATAAGGTAGTCAATCCATAGATACGTCCGAAATCATCGGCATAGTGAAGAAGGATCTTATCGGTGTCGATCTCCAGTTCATATCCTTCGTCCGGGATCTCCTCCCCTTCCATGATCAGAAGAAGTGCCTGACCCTTGGTATCTTTTTCCAGATCAAACAGTCCCTCTTCCGCTTCAGGACAAAAGCCCATGTAGGAAATGGGAAGCGCTACTTTTACTGTTTTGTTATTTCTCTGACGCCATTCGTTGACGCGAGGGATAATGTTCAGCTCAGCCATACTTGCGTCCTTTCTATATATTGAAAATAAGATATAGTCAGTATATCACAACCTTCTCTGTTAGGGTCCTCTCCTGCAAAAAATTTGTCTATTTACTTGATTTCTGTTAAGATAGGGGAAAGTCACATCTAGGAGGTCCGCCATGGCAGATCAGAAGAAAATCATCGTAGTATCCGGAGCATCTTCCGGCATCGGCAAGGAGATCCTGCTGCTCCTTGAAAAGAAATATAAAGCAGATGAGATCTGGGCCATTGCCCGCAGTGAGAATAAGCTGAAGGAACTCCAGTCTCTGGTAAAGACTCCCGTTGTTCCTGTTCCTTTAGACCTTTCCGACAAAGCAGCCATCCAATCCGTCTACAAGACCAAACTGGAAGAAGAAAAGCCTGAGATCCTGGTTCTGGCGAACTGTGCCGGTTTTGGTGTCTTTGACCACACCGAGAACGTAGATACCGACATCCTCACCAATATGGTCGACCTGAACTGCACCTCTTACGTTGCCACCATCGGTTATTCTATCCCCTATATCCCCAACGGCGGACAGATCATGAACGTTGCCTCCTGTGCAGGTTTCCAGCCGATCCCCTACATCAACTGCTACGCAGCGACCAAGGCTTTTGTCCTGAATTATTCCCGCGCGCTGAATCAGGAGCTGAAGTATAAGAACATCCATGTTCTTGCCGTTACTCCCTTCTGGACCAAGACCGCGTTCTTCGATCGCGCCATCGATGAGACCAAGAAAAAGGTCGTTATCAATTACGCTGCCATGTATGATGCTAAGAAGGTTGCAGAGAAAGCTGTCAGAGACCTCTCTTCCAAGAAGGAGATCTCCTGCTACGGCTTCGTCAACAACGCACAGCGCCTGATGGTCCGCATTCTGCCTAAGAAGATCGTTATGGCCGTCTGGATGGGACAGCAGAAGCTGAACGGCACTCCCGGAATCAGATAAGATAGCAAATATACTGATTGTAACAAAGAACTCCTTTTGAAGCGGTACAAAAGCATTTGCAATGCTTCAAAAGGAGTTCTTTGTTGTAATTAGATATGAAAAATATCCATAGATCCAAAAGCCTCAAAGACTTCTGTTCGAAACAATCCGCAGGCATTTGCCGAGGACGTTGAGAACAGATTCTTTGAGGCTTTTTACGTACATATATTCATAAAGACATTTAAGAATTATCTGGGCCATCGGAGGGGATCACCGTCTGCTGCGTCCCTATACATATCAGAGTCATCTGAATAGACCATACGGAACTGATAGTAAGTAACGAATCGAAGAGGATTGTAATAGGTTCCTGTCGCTGAATCGATGTCTCTGACATAACCAAGATCCTGTTCGATATGCATGTGGAAATAATTACCTACCATGGGTGACCACTGTTTGTAACCGGCACTGACGCTGTCTGCATCGGAAGGCCAGAAGTCATCTCCATAGATCTCTCTGATCGCATCCTGTCCCACATACATCCAGATATGTCCCACATTGCCGAGACAGATAAAGATATCTCCCGGCTGCAGATTGTCACGGCTGATACCCTCGGCCGTAGCAATATACTCCCATTGATCGGAATGAGTGACATATTGATACTGGTTTCTAACATTTCCCATGGGGAAATCTACATCCGCACCGCTCCATCTAAGCGCTGCTCCGATCAGACGGTCACAGGACTGATAGATGACCCAAGGATCACCCACATTGTCTCTGACGGTCCTATAGAGCTCTGTTCCGTAATCGTAGAAGCCATCTCCCTGCCGCTGATGGGAAAGAGAAACTGCTGCCAGCTCCGGTGTAGAGTTATCGTAGTGGAAAGTCTGGATGACACGGTGATGATCCAATCTGGTCACCAGCAATTTGATATCCTGGCCAAAGGCTTCGTCGTACTCCCACTGAGCCATAGCCTCTCTATACTCCATTGCCTTCTCGGTGACTTCTGTCAGATCCGTATCTTGGTTCCATCCAAGCCACTCTGTTGCAAATATATACACTGCCTGCTCTGTGGAAAGATCATCCGTCTTCCATTGGCAGAGCATATCTCCAAAGCTTCTGCTGCCGGTAGGACAAGCACTCTGTAAAAGATAAGCAGCATTAAAATCGATCGTATTCCATTGTCCATCAAGCAGAAATTCTGCCTGATCCAGGAAATCCAGTCCCTGGTTTCCCTTCCATTTAGCAAGA
>JAZUIK010000090.1:0-2636 GCA_045642205.1 Bianqueaceae bacterium | reverse complement strand
CAAAGTCGAAGCCGATATATTTCAGAAGATATTCCTGTACCTTCTGGATGGTCTCAGAGGAGGCGGGCAGAGAATCGATCACAGGAGTTGCGGGAACAGGCTTTTCCTGGATCTTTTTCAGGATGGGCAGAAGGCCATCCTTGGTCTCCTTAAAGAGCTTTTCGATCACATCGCAGGTCATACCTTCCTGAGAGTTGGCAAGGAGGGTATCATAGGGATCCTGATCCGGAGCGATGTAGCGGGCATATTGCTCAGTAATCGCAAGGTTTTTCTCCAGCCAGGGAGCAAAGAGTTCCCAGTTGTGTTCAGCCTTTGCCTGTTCCCAGGCTTTTTCGCACTGACCGCGGGTAACGACCATATTGCGGTAAAAATCAGCGGGAACACGGCAGAAACGCTCATAGCTTTCCAGTTCACGGTCGATGGTGATCTGCATAGGAAGATCCAGTTCATTATAATGCCCCGGCTCCTTCAGTGCCTTCAGCACATTACCGTATGCAGGGGAGGTACTGATCTTAAAGCGCTCCTGAGAGAAGTGACCGATGATCTCCAGTTTCTGTTTGGTGGATGC
Source organism: Bianqueaceae bacterium (assembly GCA_045642205.1). GTDB lineage: Bacteria > Bacillota > Clostridia > Lachnospirales > Bianqueaceae > RUG760. The sequence goes on along the minus strand of JAZUIK010000090.1, from coordinate 2,068 downwards.
CTTGGGGGCACGGGAGCGAAGATCCCAGTTGAAGAGGGAGACAACCTCCTGAGCTCTTTTCATTTCCGCTTTATATGTACGATATTCTTCCAGTAAGAATTCGGTAGATTTGTTTGTTATATCCATTGCCTGACCTCCAAAAGATAATGTATGATTATAACATATTTGTATTCTTGAAAGAAGGAAATCATCATGTTTTGTTTCGGAATTTTAGGAGCTGCCAACATCGGCAGTAAATTCTGCCAGGCTGTGAAAATGGTAGACGATTGCTGCGTTACATCCGTGGCCAGTAAGTCCATGGAAAGAGCAAAACAGTTTGCTGAAAAGAATAACATTCCTAACTGGTATGACAGCTATGAACAGCTCCTGGATACTGAGAAGATCGATTGCGCGTATATCGATGTAACTCCCAATGACCATTTCCGTCTGACCATGATGTGTCTGGAAAGAGGGATCCCGGTCCTGTGTGAAAAGGCTATGTTCTGTAACAGTAAAGAAGCGGAGACAGCCTTTAACTATGCCAAGGAAAAGGGCCTCTTTGTTATGGAAGCGCTCTGGAGCCGTTTCCTTCCGGCTAACAACAAGGTAAAGGAATGGGTCAGTGAAGGCAAGATCGGTAAGATCAACCTGGCCCATATGTCCATAGGTTTTGCAGCGCCTTTAGATATGACCAATCGCTTTTATTCCGCTGAACTTTGTGGAGGCTGCTGCACGGATATTACCTGCTATGCCTACGAGATCCTGAGATACATTCTTCCCGGTGAGGTCACCGATGTGAAGATCAATGCAAACTTTGCTTCCACCGGTGTGGACATTTCGGAACATATTTCCATGAAGGTGGGAGAGACGCTGGTAGATCTGTCCTTGAGCGTGGATACGCCTATGCCTGCAGAACTGGTGCTCCTTGGCACCGAGGGTAAGATCGTTCTTCCTGGTCCTCATGTAGCATCGGAATGTATGCTGTATAAGAGAAACGGAGAACTGGTTGAGCATTTCAAGGATGACCTGGTCAACGGTTTTGAATATGAGATCGCAGAGACCATCCGCTGCATTAATGAAGGAAAGATCGAGAGCGAGGTTGTCCCTCATGCATCCACTATCGACTGTGCGAAACTGTTCGATCAAGTGTATGCAAGTAAAAACTAAGAAGAGATCGATCAAGAACAGATAGCTGGTATTCATGCATAAAGTGAATACCGGAATTGGAGGAAACTATGGAGAAGGAACTGACCTCTCAGGCCATGAGAAAGATCTCTCCTGAACTGGATCCCCTTCGTATCGGTACCGGTTGGAAGGTAGAGGATCTTTCCAAACCCCAGATCTATGTGGCCAGCACCTTCGGTGATTCCCATCCCGGCAGCGGACATCTGGATCTGCTGGTGGAAAAGGTAAGAGAAGGAATTGCGGAAGCCGGAGGCTATGGCGCCAGATATTTCTGTACAGATATGTGTGACGGTGAGAGTCAGGGAACCGATGGCATCAATTATTCTCTGGTGAGCCGCGAGATGATCGCCAACATGATCGAGATCCAGGAAAGCGCTACGCCCTTTGTCGGTGGTGTCTATCTCTCCAGCTGTGACAAGGGCATGTCCGGCCTTCTGATGGGACTTTGCCGCGTGGATATCCCTTCCATCGTGGTACCGGGAGGTACCATGAATGCGGGCCCGGAGATGCTCACCTTAGAGCAGCTCGGAAAATACAGTGCACAGTTTGAGCGCGGTGAGATCGATGAAGACAGGTTCAACTGGGCAAAGCATAATGCCTGTCCCAGCTGTGGTGCCTGCTCCTTTATCGGAACCGCTTCGACCATGCAGATCATGGCAGAGGCGTTGGGACTTTCACTTCCCGGCAGTGCTCTGATGCCTGCCACCAGCCCGGAACTTTTAAACTATGCGAAGGAAGCGGGAAGACTCTCTGTAGAGTGGGCGAAGGAAAGACTGACAGGAAAGGACATAAGACCCTCAAAGATCGTAACCGAAAAGAGCTTTGAGAATGCGATCTTAGTCCATGCCGCCATTTCCGGAAGTACGAACTGCCTTTTACATATTCCTGCCATTGCCCATGAACT
>JAZUIK010000089.1:0-14667 GCA_045642205.1 Bianqueaceae bacterium | reverse complement strand
TCCTTATCTTTTTACAGTTCGATGATATATTTATCGTATGCGTTGATGATCCTGGTCTTACCGACAAGTTCTTCTCTGGCGATATTACGGTTATAGCTCATGTGTACATGTCCATGTACCATCAGCTTCGGTTGGAAGCGTTTGATAAGCTTGTTGAAGCAATCGAATCCCTGATGGGCCAGATCATTGGTATCCCCATGTCCTTTGGCAGGGGCGTGGGTCAGAAGGATATCGACACCATGATTCAAGATGATGGGTATATACAGACCACTGACTCTTTTACTCATCTCCTGTTCCGTGTAGTGGAAAGGGGATTCATTATATTTCATGCAGCCACCCAGACCGGCAATACGCAGTCCTTTTACCTTTACCAGGTTATCATCCGCATTGATGCATCCCTCCGGTGGCTTCTTTAAGTACTTTGTATCATGGTTTCCGGGAACGTAAACTACCGGCGCCTTACACATGGTGGCAAGGAAAGAAAGATAGTTGGCATCCAGATCTCCGCAGGAGAGGATCAGATCGATATCTTTGACGTATTCTTTATCAAAGTAATCCCAGAGAAACTTGGATTCTTCATCCGATATGGCAAGTATTTTCATTCCGGCAGTCCTTTCTATAGATTTAGCTGACATATTATAACAAGAGGGTTAGGAGAGTGCAACCACCTTTCACCGACGAAGGGGGATAAGATGTGGTTAAATGTCCCTGAAAAGTAACATGTACATCAAGATGTAGTGGTTTGTTAACATTTGGTACACTTGCAATTGTGCATAGGGGTGCATATAATGGACTTAGAGACCAACTAGGAGAAAACAATGAGAGAGATAATCATATATACAGATGGAGCCTGCAGAGGAAATCCCGGTCCCGGAGGTTATGGCTGCGTGCTCCTTTATACAGACAGCCAGGGAAAGACCTTCCGAAAGGAACTGTCCGGAGGCTATCGAAGTACGACCAATAATCGTATGGAGATCATGGCTTTTATCGCTGCCTTTGAGGCATTGAAGGTGCCCTGCAAAGTAGATCTGTATTCCGATTCCAAATATGTGATCGATTCCTTTGAAAAGGGATGGATCGAGAAATGGAAACGCTTTGGCTGGTATAAGGATGCCAAGCGTAAAGAAAAAGCGAAGAACGTGGATCTGTGGATCCGACTGGAAAAAGCCATGGAGGGACACGAGGTCCACTTGCACTGGGTCAAGGGACATGCGGAGACCAAGGAAAATAACCGGTGCGATGAGCTGGCTGTAGAAGCCGCTCTGAATGAGAGCACCAGGTTAGTGGATGAGGTCTTCGAAAAGGAGAAATAAGCATGGAGATACAGGATTGGAGAAGTTTTCTGATTCCCTATAGACAGGCCGTGGATGAAATGGTCGTCAAGTTTCAGAATATGATCAGTGAATACCGAAATCTTGGTCAGTATTCCCCCATCGAACAGGTTCAGGGACGAGTGAAGTCCATTAGCAGTATTCTGGAGAAGATGGCGAAATATGACTATGCCTTTGAGGAACTGGAGGATCGTATGTCCGATATGGCAGGTATCCGTCTGATCTGCCAGTTTGTCGAAGATATCGAGGTAGTGGTCGAACTGATCCGTTCCAGACAGGATATGACGGTCATTGAGGAGACCAACTATATCGATCATCAGAAAGAAAGCGGTTATCGCAGCTACCATATGATCGTTCTGTATCCTGTGTATACAGTCCTTGGACGAAAGGATGTCCGTGCTGAGATCCAGATCCGTACATTGGGTATGAATTTCTGGTCCATTATCGAGCATTCCCTGTCCTATAAATATCCTACCAAGTTGCCTGAAGATGTTCGCCAGCGCCTGAGAGGTTCTGCCGAGGCAGCTTATGACATGGACAAAGAGATGTCGGCGATCCGAAACGATATCCTGGAGGCACAGAGCCGTTACCAGACCAAGGCAAAGCTGGTAGGGGATGTCATGAACAACATCCAGAATATCTATGAGAACAGCGAGCGTATTGCCATGAAGGAGGCACAGGATGCTCTCTTGAACATGGTGCGCAACGACGAAGTCGATAAACTGAGGCACTTTGGAAGTGATCTGGATAAGGTCGCCGAATTCCATAAGGTGCAGAAATTAACGGATAGCAACAGGAGCTGATAAAAAATGAAGTGTTTATATTGTGGCAACGCGGATACGCGTGTTGTAGATTCCCGTGTATCGGATGAGGGAATGAGCATCCGTCGCCGCCGCGTATGTGAAGTATGCGGCAAGCGTTTTACGACCTATGAGAAGATCGAATCGGTACCCCTGGCTGTTATCAAGAAAGATGGTTCCAGACAGCCCTTTGACCGTCAGAAATTGGTGGAGCGAATACTGCGTGCCTGTCAGAAGCGAAAGGTATCTATGTCTTCCATCAATAAACTGGCGGATGAGATCGAGTATGCAGCGCTCAACGCACCTCATAGAGAGATCTCCACCACAGAGATCGGAGATCGCGTCCTGATGGGTCTTTGGAAACTGGATGAGGTTGCCTATGTCCGATTTGCATCTGTCTATCGAGATTTTGATTCTCTGGAAATGTTTATCAAAGCACTGAATGAGATGCGAAGACAGCAACGAAGAGAATCCAAGAGATAATCATTTTTCACGATCAAGAGGTACGAAGTGGGAACTGTATTTACACCGGAGCAGCAGCGCGTGATCGAACATCGCCTGGGTGGCCTGTTAGTCTCTGCGGCAGCAGGATCAGGTAAGACCACCGTCATGGTGGAACAGATCATCCAAATGCTGATGGACCCTGAGCATAAAGTATCTGTCGATCGCCTGCTTGTGGTCACATTTACGAAGGCTGCAGCTGAGTCCATGAAGAGAAAACTGGAAGAGCGTCTTTCTCAGGAACTCGAAAAAGATGAAACCAATGAGTGGCTGGCGGAACAGATCCATCTGGTACCGCTAGCCTCTGTTATGACCAATCATGCCTTCAGTCTACAATTAGTCCAGGAATACATTACCCGAATCGAAGGAGTCGATCCGGGTTTTCGTGTTGTGGATGGTGCGGAACCGGCACTGATGAAGACCGATATCTTAGCGGAGGTTCTGGAGGATCTATATTCCAGAGCATTAACGGACAGAGAGGATCCTTCCTTACAGGATTTTCTTGCCTTCGTCAATGCCTACGGAGGAAACAGGCAGGATGGAAACCTGGAAGCTTTGGTCCTTCGTATCTATGGATATATGCTGACGGATCCTGAACCATTTGAGTGGCTGGATAAAGCGATCATCTCACTGGATCCTGACTATAAGGGCGAGGGATCGTTGTATGAGATCCAGGAACTGGAAGAGAACGAGGAAGAAAGGATCCGGGAGATCCGGGAGTTTCTTTTACCGGCACTCAGGGGCCTCAGAGAAGTGATCCACGCCTTCGACAAGGCATATCGCAAGGAAAAGGCTTCCCGTAATGTGCTGGAGTTTAACGATTTTGAACATTATGCTCTGGAGATACTCAATGACCCTGCCGTCTGTGATGTATTAAGAGAGCGATATGAATACATCTTTATCGATGAATACCAGGACTGTAACCGTCTTCAGGAGACGATCATCCAGAAAATGGCTCGTCACAATGAGGAAGGTACTGCCACGAATGTATTGATGGTCGGCGATGTGAAGCAGAGTATCTATCGCTTCCGTCAGGCAGACCCTTCCCTGTTCACAGAGAAGTATGGTGTTTTTGGAACGAAGAAGGATACGACACTGATCTCCCTAAATAAGAATTTCAGATCCGGTACGGAAGTCATCGATGCCGTCAATGAGATCTTTTCTTCTCTGATGCGCCCCGAAGTGGGAGGTATCGAGTACGGAGAAAATGAAAAGCTCTATGCCGCTGACCACCGCCTTGAAGAAGAAAGAGAAGGATATACCACCAAGCTACTGGTCTGTCATACGGATTCCGCTGAGAAGCAGATCAAGGCAGAAGCCAGAGCTATCGGTAAGGAGATCCTGAGACTGAAAGAGGAAAAGGGATTCGCCTTTGGTGATATGGTCATCCTGCTTCGGTCTTTGAGTGGCCACGGAATGGACTACTTTGAAGAACTCCAGAAAATGGGGATCCCTGTCAACTATGCTTCCAGTGAAAGCTTTTATGACACCTTAGAAGTACGTACGATCCTGAACCTGTTAAGTGTGATCGATAACCCTCATCAGGATATTCCTTTACTGGGTGTCTTGATCACTCCCTTTGTCGGCATGGACGAGGAGGATCTGGGAAGGATCCGTCTTGCCAGAAGAGACGGAGATTTCTTTGATGCCCTGATGGAATACGCCAAGGTGGGCATAGAAGGAGACACACTGAAGAAGACAGTTCGGTTCCTGGAACAACTGGAGGGATGGAGAGAACTCTCTTCCCGTAAAGTGATCCACGATCTGATCTGGAAACTCTATCTGGATACGGGATTCTATCTGTATGTGTCCGCGCTGCCTGAGGGCAAACTCCGTAAGGATAATCTGGATCTTTTACTGTATCGTTCCATCGAATTTGAAAAGGGCAGCTACAGTGGACTGTATCAGTTCCTTCGTTATGTCGATAAGATGGATAAGAGTACCACGGTAGAAAAGGACGCCGGTGGAAGAGATAATACGGATGCTGTCAAGATCATGACGATCCACAAGAGTAAGGGACTGGAGTATCCGGTGGTCTTCTGTGCTAACCTTGGTAAGAAATGGAATACACAGGATATGAAGCAGAAGATCGTTCTGCATGATAAGCTGGGCATTGGAACGGAACTGGTAGATACTAAGCGCCATGTTGCCTTTTCTGATGTCAAGAAAGCATATATCATCAAGGCCCTCAAGGAAGAGATGATCGCAGAAGAGATCCGTCTTCTGTATGTGGCCATGACCAGAGCCAAGGAACTTTTGATCCTGGTAGGTTCCAGAGGGGCTGATCCCAAAGAGATCGAGCTGGAAGATCAGAAACTGAGTCCCTCTGACATCGTGGACACAGCGAAGAGCTATCTGGATTGGGTCGAAGCCATCGTCACTTCGAAAAAGAGCGGTATCTTTGATTATAAGTTGCTGGAAGAGGAAGAGATCGATGAACTCCTTGAGGATATCCCGGAGGATAACGATATAGATATTTCGGATGCGGTAGAAGATGTACCCGAGAAGGATGACCATCAGGAAGCACAAAAGGGTGCGGAATGGGAAAAGCTCCAGTGGAACTATCCCGGTAAATGGCGCTTTGGCATTCCGAAAGTGATCTCCGTATCCGCTATCAAGCATGCCCGGATGGATGAAGTAAGACAGGATCTTCAGGAGGAAGAAGAACAGGCAGTTGCTAAGGCATCCTTTATCAGGCCTTCCGAGGAGGCAGCATCCAAAGGTGCACTCAGAGGAACTGCCTATCATGAGATCATGGCGAGAGGTGACTTTGCTTCCCTGAAGACGGCAGAATCCATTGGTAAAGAGATCGAGAAGATCGTTCAGGAAGGGTTCCTGACAAAAGAAGAAGCGGACCTGGTACCCATGGACTGGGTGGAAAGATTTGGAAACAGCGATCTTTGTGATCGGGTCATAAAGTCAGACCATGTGGTCCGTGAGCAGCCTTTTATTTTGCAGCTTACTGTCGGTGATCTGAAGAAACTCTCCGGAACCTATGATCTGGGAACAGAGATCGACGAAGAAGATGTCAGTGCCCATGTGATCCTGCAGGGTATTATCGACCTGTATTTCTACGAGGGAGATGAGATCATCCTGGCGGATTATAAGACGGATTATGTTCTGGATGAAGCCGCCATCGCAGGATACAGTGTGCAGCTGGAGATCTATCAGATGGCCTTAGAAGCTGCGACAGGCAAAAAGGTCAGAGAAAAAATGCTATACGATGTAAGAAGAGGAAAAGAGATCCATTGTTAAATGAACAGCAAAAACGTGCGGTGGAGCATGGCGATGGGCCCATGATGGTCGTTGCCGGACCCGGCAGCGGAAAGACCAGAGTCTTAACAGAGAGGGTGAGAGCACTTCTTAGAAGGACGACTCCTGAGAGGATCTGCGTCATTACCTTTGCCAGAAAAGCCGCCGATGAGATGCGAGGAAGGTTCGCTGCCATGACGGATAAGGAAACCGCAGACAGGGTAACCTTCGGAACCTTTCATTCCGTATTCTTTCGTATGCTCCGTCATTGGGGGCTGATCGCAAAGGATGTTCGGATCATGGAGGAAGAAGAACTGGAGCAGTGGCTGAAAGATCAGGGCCGGGATGGAAACATCCCGGTCTCTTTTTTGTTACAGGGGGACGAAGGATCTACCAGCCATCTGGGAAAGAGCAAAGGTAAAAAGAAAGGATGGACGGACACGGAAAAGATCCGAAGAGCCTATTTTGCCTATAAGAGACAAAATGCGAGGATCGATTTTGATGACATCCTGAAGATGATGGATGCGGCGATCGAATATTACGCCATGTTCAGGGAATATGACTATTTCCTGGTGGATGAGTTTCAGGATATCGATTATCAGCAATATAGCATCCTAAAACGCATGGTCTGTGCCCCGGGGGAAGAGGCAAAGGCGAATCTATTTGTGGTAGGGGACGAAGATCAGGCGATCTATGCCTTCAGAGGATCCAGACCGGAGATCTTCCTTAATTTTCAGGAGGATTTTCCTACATGCGAAAGGGTGGATCTGTCGATCAACTATCGTTCTGATCCTGAGATCGTTAAAACATCCGTCAGTCTGATCTCCCATAATCATTCCCGGTTTGATAAATCGATCGTCCCGGGAAAGACGAAGGAAGGATGGTTTCACAGAGCGCTCATCCGGAAGATCTATTTTGATGAGCAGGAGGAGGCCAGGCATCTTTGTGAGAGGATCCGCTGGGAATATATTCTTAAAAGAGGATCTATTGCTGTTCTATGCCGGTCCTCACAGGAAGCGGGAAGGATGGCTGTGTATATGAGAGAGGCAGGGATTCCCTATACAGGACGAGCGGAATGGAACGACAGAAAGGAAAGACACGCTGTAAGCCTTCAGAAGGACTTTGAATTGCTGAAACGTTTATCTGTCCACCCGGCGGATAAAAATGTCCTGGAGAGCCTTTCAGAGGCCTTTCCTGCGGTGTGGCAGGCGGGATATTATCGGAGACTGGAAGAGGGAGAGGAAATCCTGGAAGGATTGCTCCAACAGAATCGTATGTCAGCATCCTTAAGAGCCGAGATCCGCTCATTACAGAAAGTATCATCGTGGATCAGAGAGCATCCGGATAATGACAAAGGAGGCATACTTCGGATGCTCTTGGAAACAGGATACCTCTTTCGAGCGATCCAGAGGATAAAGAAAAGACAGGGAGGATGGCTAGATCTGATACTTCAATGTAAAGAGATCTTTTATCCATCGAAACACCCTGTACCGATCCTGACGATCCATGGGGCCAAAGGGCTGGAATTTGATACGGTCTATATGGTAGGACTGATCCAGGGGAAGATGCCAAGAAAAGAAGCGCTTGAAAGAGATGCGGAGAGAAAAGAAGAGGCAGCCATCGAAGAAGAGCGTCGGCTGATGTATGTGGGAATGACCAGAGCCAAACGAAAACTGATACTGTCTGCTTACAACGGTCTGGGTACTATGATTTCACAATTCTTTAACGAAATGGATACCAAAGGGACTTAAACAGCCATGAAAACACCATGCATTCCCTTAAGGAATATGGTATAATCTATGGAACCATGTACTAACATGGGATTGCTTTAAATATTTGTCAGAAAGTGAATCTGTTCTATGAATATCGTCTTACTGGAGCCGGAGATCCCTTCCAATACCGGCAATATTGCCAGGACCTGTGTCTGCACCAATACCAGGCTGCATCTGATCCGTCCTCTTGGGTTTTCTCTCAGTGAAAAACAGCTGAAAAGAGCCGGCATGGATTACTGGGATAAGCTGGATCTGACAGTATACGATTCCTATGATGATTTCTGTAAGGCACAGCCGGATGCCAGGATCTTCTATGCGACGACCAAGGGACAGAAACGCTACGACCAGGCAGAATTCCATGAGAATGATTTCATCATGTTTGGAAAGGAATCAGCAGGAATCCCTGAAGAGATATTGAAGCACCATAAGGATCAATGTATTCGTATTCCCATGGGAAAGGAATTGAGGTCCTTGAATCTTTCCAATTCAGCAGCGATCATTTTATACGAAGCCCTAAGACAGCTGTCTTTCCCGGATCTGGAACCTTTCGGACAGCTGCGCAGCGGCGATTATCTGGAGTAAATTTTACAATGAATGAAAAACACTTGAGAAAGCTGGAGTTTGATAAGGTCAGAGAGAGACTCTCCGAAAAAGCCAGTTCAACGGCTGCTAAGGAGAGATGTCTGAAACTGACTCCCTCTGAAAATATCTTTGAGATCCAGCGCTGGCAGGATGAAACGGCGGAAGCCTTTCGTTACTGCGTAGCCAAAGGAAGTCCTTCCTTCCATGGACTTTCCGATATCCGTGGCTCCGTCAAGAGAACTGCTCTTGGCGCTGAGCTGACCATGAAGGAGTTTCTGGACATTGCATCCTGTCTGTATACCGTTTCCCATCTAAAGGAATACGGTAAGAGAGATAAGACCCTGGAGGGAGATTTCCCTCAGCTGGATCCTCTGTTCGATGGATTAAAGCCCGTCAGAGAACTGGAACTGGAGATCGAACGATGTATCATCTCTGAAGAAGATATGAGTGACGATGCATCTCCGAAACTGAAGAAGATCCGTAAAGAGATCCTTTTGCAGGAGAGCCGTATCCAGTCTCAGCTGCAGAATATGGTCCACTCCGAATCCTACCGCAATATGCTGCAGGATCAGATCGTTACCATGCGCGGAGGACGTTACTGTCTTCCTGTTAAAGCAGAATTTCGAAGCTCCTTATCCGGTATGGTCCACGATCAGTCTTCCAGCGGTTCCACCTTGTTTGTGGAGCCTATGGCAGTTGTCCAGATGAACAATGCCATTGCGGAACTGCGTGTACAGGAGACCGAGGAGATCCACAGGATCCTTCGTGAACTGGGGGGCCGTGTCGATAAAGAACATGTGGCCATTTTGGCAGATTTTGAGCTTCTGACCGAACTGGATTTTATCTATGCCAGAGGTGCTCTGGGATTGGAGATGGATGGTGTCAAACCCGATCTGAATGAAAAGGGCATCATCGAACTCAAGGGAGCCAGACATCCCTTATTGGATCCTAAGAAGGTCGTTCCCATCGATATCCGTCTGGGTGAAGAGTTTAAAGCACTGGTCATTACCGGTCCTAATACCGGTGGTAAGACCGTTACCTTAAAGACTCTGGGACTTTTGCAGATCATGGGTCAGTCAGGTCTCCATCTGCCTGCCAGAGAGCATGCCAAGATCACGATCCTGGATCAGGTCTTTGCCGATATCGGTGATGAACAGAGTATCGAGCAGAGCCTTTCCACTTTCTCCTCTCATATGGTCAATATCGTCGAGATCCTGAAGGAGGCAACTCCCTGGTCACTGGCTTTATTCGATGAATTAGGGGCCGGTACCGATCCTACGGAAGGTGCTGCTCTGGCTCAGTCCATTATCGAAAACCTGCGTAGCCGCCGGGTACTTACGGCAGCAACCACCCATTACAGCGAGTTGAAGGTCTATGCACTCTCAACGGAAGGCGTAGAGAACGCCAGCTGTGAGTTCAACGTAGAGACCCTGATGCCCACATATCGTTTGCTGATCGGTGTTCCCGGACGTTCCAATGCCTTTGCTATTTCCAAGCGACTGGGTATCCCGGAGGAGATCATCAAAAATGCGGGTGCACTCTTAGAGGCAGAGGATGTCAAGTTCGAAGATATGATCTCCGATCTGGAGCAGCGCCGCATCGAGGTGGAGAGAGAACAGGAAACCATTTCCAAACTCAGAAGAGAACTGTCCGAGCTTCGTGCTAACGTGGACCATGAAAAGGAAAAACTGGAAAAGCAGAAGGAAAAGGTCCTGAGCAAGGCGAAGGAAGAGGCTAAGGAGATCGTTAGAAAAGCCAAGGCGGAAGCCGACCACAGCATCTCTCAGATGAACAAGCTGATCCAGAAGGGCGGCAGCGTGGATATGCGCTCTCTGGAGCAGGAGAGAACCAAGCTGAGAAACAAGCTTTCCGAAATGGAAACGGTTAAGGAAACCAAGGTCCAGCCGAAGGGAAAGCCTGTTACCAAGGAAGCACTGATCCCCGGTACTTTGGTATTACTGGATGGATTCGATACACCTTACAGCGTTCTTCGTACACCGGATAATCGTGGCCGTCTGGAAGTCCAGGCAGGCGTCATGAAGATGCAGATCAAGATGGCAGATATCATTGCCATCTTGGAAGATGAGATCCCTGAAGCGAAAAAGAGCGGCAAGGGTTCTAAGAAAGAGCGTGTACGTTCCAGTGAGGATACCATTAAGTCCGCTTCTTTCCATCCGGAACTGGATCTGCGAGGCCAGATGACAGACGAAGGCGTGGATGAACTGGACAAATATCTGGACGATGCCTATCTTTCCGGTATCGAGCAGGTACGCATCATCCATGGTAAAGGAACCGGTGCGATGCGCAATGCAGTCCATAATTATCTTAGAAAATGCAAGATCGTGAAATCCTATCGCCTGGGTGTCTATGGCGAGGGTGACAGCGGTGTTACCGTTGTCGAACTGAAAAAATAAGGGAAAGGAGAATTTCCATGAATAATAAAACCAGAATCCTGATCGCTGATGATGACAGTAATATTGCTGAACTGATCTCCTTGTATCTGACGAAGGAAGGCTATGATACCATGATCGCTTCCGATGGAAGAGATGCACTGGATAAGTTCAAATCCTATGATCCTAATCTTCTGATCCTGGACATCATGATGCCTGAGATCGATGGCTATGGTGTCTGCCGTGAGATCAGACAGTCTTCCAGTACTCCGATCATCATGCTGACTGCCAAGGGCGAGACCTTCGATAAGGTCCTCGGACTGGAACTGGGTGCGGATGATTATGTTGTCAAGCCCTTTGATACTAAAGAGCTGGTAGCACGTGTCAAGGCCGTGCTCAGACGTATGGAGAAGCCCGAAGCCAATACCAAGAAGATCAATTATGAGGGACTTATCGTCAATATCTCCAATTATTCTGTCTCCTATATGGGTGAGAATGTGGAGATGCCTCCCAAAGAACTGGAACTTCTGTATTTCCTGGCATCTCATCCCAATCAGGTCTTTACACGTGAGCAGCTCCTGAACCAGATCTGGGGATATGAATACTACGGTGATACCAGAACTGTCGATGTCCATATCAAGCGTATCCGTGAAAAGCTGGGTGTGGAAGAGGATCATACCTCCTGGAGCATTAAGACGGTATGGGGTGTCGGTTACAAGTTTGAAAACAAGTAATCCGTTGGTTGATCGATCATGAAATTATTTGAGCAGCACGATACAGAAAACGCTTCAGTTTCTGTACGTGAATCCTATCTGAAGAGGCTCAATGCCAGATTATCTCTGAAGACAAAGTTTGCTCTGATCTATGTGGGTATCCTGTTGGCTGTTCTGTTCATCATCTCCATGGTCATGCCTTCGGTATTGAACCGATATCTGATCGTTGAGAAGATGAAGGATCTAAATGACGTGAAAGAGATCGTGTCACAGGTACTTCAGGAGGCAGACTTCAGGGAGACACCGGAGAGCAAGAAGGTACTGGCAGCAGCGGCTAATGCGGCAGATGTCTGTGTCTGGATCGCTACACCGGTAAACGAGCGTTCCGTAGAGATCTCTGTATTCGGTCACCTCGGAAGTGATCTGGATGCACCGGATTTCTCTTTGATGTCCGAGATGGAAAAGAGCAGCATCATGGATGCCATGAAGGGTGTGGAAATGCCCTGGACGATCTCAGCTTTCCCATCTGCGTTCCCCATGGAGACGATCACAGTCGGCTATTGTCAGGCATATATGCAGGATAATAAACTGATGATCGGATCTTCCGTGGAAAACGTGCAGATGTCTGAAAGCAGTGCGGTCTTCCTTCACGTAGAGATGAGTGATCTGTATGTGACATCCAGAAAACTGCAGCTGATCACCTTTGTGATGCTGTTGATCCTGGCGCTTGCTGCAACGACGCTGGCTAATCTTCTGGCAAATAACGTGCTGCTTCCTGTGTCGAAATTAAAGGATGCAGCGAAGGCGATCTCCAAGGGTGATTTCTCCCAGAAAGTCGAGGTCATCTCCAATGATGAGATCGGACAGTTGACAACGGCATTTAATGATATGTCAGAGCAGCTGCAGTCTGTCGATACGCTGCAGAGTGATTTTATCGCAAATATCTCTCACGATTTCAGATCTCCTCTGACTTCGATCCGTGGATATGTAGAAGCCATGCTGGATGGAACCATCCCTCCTGAACTGCACGATAAATATCTGCAGATCGTATTGGATGAATCAAAACGTCTGACAAAGATGACCAACAATGTTCTGGATCTGACGAAGATGGAAAACGGTCAGTATGAGATCCACCGTACGAATTTCGATATCAACGAAATGTGTGTCAAGCTGGCACTCAGTTTTGAGCAGCGTATCGAAGAAAAGAAGATCCAGATGGATTTCCGCTTCCTGCAGGACAAACTGTATGTCAACGCGGATATCGATTTGATGGAGCGTGTTGTCTATAATCTGCTGGATAATGCCCTGAAGTTTACCGATAAGGGTGACTCCATCGCTGTAGAAACGAGTATTGTCGGTAAGAAGGCCTATATCGTAGTGGAAGATACGGGATGCGGTATGGAAGAAGAGATCCTTCCTCATATCTTTGACCGTTTCAACAAGGGAGATAAATCCAGAGGAAAGAATAAGATGGGTACAGGTCTTGGTCTGGCGATCGTTAAGCAGATCATGCTGAACCATCATGAAGATATCAAGGTCTACAGTAAGGCGGGTGAGGGCACAAAGTTTGCCTTTACGCTTCCTCTGGCAAAAATGACTGGTAAGAAAGAGGTTAATTAATGAAATACATTTCCGACCTGAAGGAAGGCGAGCGTGTTATCGAGTTCTATCTCTGTAAAGAAAAGCAGCAGCTGACCACCAAGACCAATAAGGATTTTATGAAACTGACCCTGGAAGATAAGACCGGCAGTATTACCGGAATGATCTGGGAGATCGGTGTTCTGATCGATGACTTCTCCAAGGGAGATATCATCAAGGTGGACGGCAAGGTGCAGTCTTATCAGGATAGTAAGCAGCTGGTCATTCAAAAGGTGCGCAGAGCGACCGAGAAGGATGAGATCAACATTCGTGATTTCTATCATACCTCTCGTGTATCTACTGACGATCTCTATAACAAAGCCATCGGTATGATCGAACAGATCCGTGATGAAGCACTGAGACGCCTGGTCTACTATTTCTACAGAGATAATGCGCAGATCAGCAATAAACTGAAGAGTCATCCCGCTGCAAAGAATATCCATCACAGTTATGTGGGCGGATTATTGGAACATTCAGTATCTGTAGCACAGATCGCAGCATCCTTCAAAGATATCTATCCCCAGCTGGATCTGGATCTTCTGATCGCCGGTGGACTGTTACATGATATCGGTAAGCTGACAGAACTGGAGCCTTTCCCCTCCGGAGAGTATTCCGATATGGGAAGATTGCTTGGACATATTACCATCGGTTATCAGATGGTCTTTGAGCAGGGAAGCAAGATCGCCGATCTGTCGGAGAAAAAGTTGACCATCCTTTCCCATATGATCCTTTCTCACCATGGAAAACTGGAGTTTGCATCTCCTGTCGTTCCTGCGACCATGGAGGCCATGGCGCTCAATCTGGCAGACCTTTCCGATTCTCAGCTGAAACTGATGGAGGATGCGATCCGACTGGATAATTCTGATGGTCACTGGACCGGTTATAACCGCGCATTGGAGCGCTATATCTATAAACCCGGAGACGAGGCATGAAGAAAAGAAACCAGGGAGCACAAAATATAAAAGTACAAGCTCCTGTAGAGAAGAACCAGGAGATCGAACTGGAGATCACGGCGCTGGGAACAAACGGTGAGGGTATCGGTCGATATAAAGGCTTTACCATTATGGTTCCGGGTCTTCTGGTAGGGGAAAAAGCGACGGTACTTATCGTACAGGTCCGTTCTCGCTTTGCCTTCGGCAAAATCAAGAAGATCCACCATGCATCCAAAGATCGTGTAACACCCAAGTGTCCGTTGGATGGCAGATGCGGAGGATGTCAGATCGGACATCTTTCCTATGAGGGACAGCTTGCCTATAAGCGAAATAAGGTTAAGGAAGACCTGATGCGTATCGGCCACTTTTCCGAAGAGGAAGTGGAAACGGTCATGGCGAAAGAAACCCTGGGAATGGACAAGGATGCCTTTCTCCATTACCGCAATAAGGCTCAGTTCCCTATCAAGATGGTGGACGGCAGAGCGGAAGCAGGATTCTATGCCCCCAGAAGCCACCGACTCCTTCCTACGGAAGACTGCCGTATCCAGTCAGAAAAGGCAAATGATCTGATCCAGAAGATCATGCAGGAAGTTCGAAGAACAGAACTCTCTGTGTATGATGAAGAGACCGGTAAGGGCTTGCTTCGACATGTTCTGATCCGTACTGCCGACGCAACGGATCAGGTGTCCGTATGTTTCGTTATCAATGGAAAGAACATTCCGAATATTCCTTCCTGGTGCAGTTTTATGAGGGAGA
>JAZUIK010000088.1:0-8232 GCA_045642205.1 Bianqueaceae bacterium | reverse complement strand
CAGCTCTGACCATAGGCAACGCACTTGCTGCTTAGGCTATAGGTCTTCTGCATATACTGAAAGAACCGGGCCTTTCTTTCCAGATCCGGTGTATCTCCCCAGCGATTGTCATTCTGAATAAAGATCAGATGATATCCTCTTTCAAGGAGCAGCTCTTCCGCTGAAGGAAAAGCACCCCAGTATTCCATCTTAAAGACAGCCTGACGGTCCTCTCTTGGATGATGGGGAAAAACGATTATGGCAGGATGGTCCTCAAAGAGAAATTCCTCCTGCTTATAGCCTTCAAAGGAAAACATGATCACTTTAGGGTCTTCAGAGCATTCATCAAGGTGCCCATCAGATCGGAGGAATCATCCTTCTTGGTGGACTTGGAGGTCGTCTTGGCAGCATCACCGCCGGTGAAGCTCTTGACCAGAGATCCCAGCAGCTCGGAGAGGTCACCGCCTTCTTCCTTACCCTTCAGAAGGTTCATGGCAGCTTTTTTGGTATCGGAATCGGCTGCTCTGTAGAGTTCCACCAACTTCTTTTCCGTAGCCGTTACCTTCATGGAAGAGGTGTTGGCCGTGGAAGAAGTGGATTTCTGAGTGGAAGTCGACCTGGTGGAGGTGGTTTTGGAAGACGTTGTTTTGGTGGTGGAGGTCTTGGTGGTTGTCTTGGAAGATGAACCTGCCTTGGCAGCGTCCAGAAGAGACTTCTGGGTAACACCCGTAGCCTTGGCGATCTCCTTCAGTGCCTCCTGTGTCAGCTCCTTTTCTCCGCGCTCTGCCTTGGAAATATCGGCAGCGGTAATGATCTTAACAGTCTTTGCGAGCTGTTCCTGGGTGAGACCTGCCTTGGTACGGGCTTCTTTGATCAATGTTCCGACAGTACTTGCCATGATGGATCCTCCTTAAACGATGGATATACTAAATCTGCCTCAATTATAGCGCATTTTTCTTGACAAGGCGATACAGCCTCTGTATATAATTGATGGATATCTTGTAAAAGAAAGTGTTTATCATATATCTATGGAAAACTTTATCTTTGCTCTGAACTCCACGATCCCGGTATTTCTGGTGATCCTTCTGGGATGGTTTCTGAAGAAGTTGGGCATTCTGAATGAAGCCTTTAATAAGGCAGCCAACACCTATGTCTTCAAATGTGCCCTCCCGGTAAGTCTGTTCCGTTCCATTGCAGGAATGGACCTGTATGGGGAGTTCGACTGGCGCTTCTGCGTCTATTGTTTTGCTGTTACAACGATCATGTTCCTGGGAGGCTGGGGATTGACCTGGCTTCTGATGAAGGATAAAAGGCAGGTGGGTGCCTTTGCCCAGGCCTCTGCCAGATCCAGTGCCGCCATCTTAGGTGTAGCCTTTGCTGTCAACATCTATGGCAATTCCGGTATGGTCCCTATGATGATCATGGCGGCGGTGCCGTTCTTTAACATCTATGCGGTCATGATCCTGAGCTTCTCTCCCCATGTGGATGAGGAGGGCAATCTGATCGTTGAGAAGGGAAACACCAATGCCATCAAAAAGGCCTGTCTGGATGTTCTGAAGAATCCCATTATCCTGGGAATCATAGCGGGTATGCCTTTTACCTTATTGCAGTGGAAGGTGCCTACTATGCTGGACAGTGCGCTGAATATGGTGGGTGGAACTGCCTCTCCCGTCGCTCTTTTAGTGGTCGGAGCATCCTTCTCCGGCGCTGCGGCAAAGAGCCGCCTAAAGAGTGCCATGGCCTCTTCCTTCGTAAAACTCTGGCTGCTGCCCTTGATCTTCCTGCCGCTGGCTGCCCTTCTTGGATTCAGAAATTCCGAGATGGTCGCCATTTTGATCATGGTAGGTTCTCCCACCACGGTCGCCAGCTTTGTCATGGCCAAGACCATGAAGGCAGACAGTGTCCTAACATCCAACGCGATCCTGATCTCCACGATCCTTTCGGCCGTATCCATCACTTTCTGGATCTATATGCTGCGAGTGTTCAGTCTGATCTGATGAGAACCCTCCATGCGACAACTATTTGAGGTACTACCAATGAAGCACGACACAACAAAATACACCATCCGTAAAGCCACAATGAGTGACCTGGAGGCCATTGCTTCCGTAGAAGCAGAGTGTTTCCCGCCCTCTGAAGCAGCTACAAAGGAGCAGTTTGTGGGCAGACTGGAAAGCTATGCCCCCTATTTCTGGCTGATGTTTGATGGAGAGAAGCTGATCTCTTTTGTGGACGGCTTTGTCTCGAACTCAGATATCCTGACGGATGAGATGTTTGCGGATCCTTCTCTGCATGAAGAGGAGGGTGCCTATCAGATGATCTTCGGTGTCAACACGATCCCTTCCTATCGAAATCAGGGATGTGCCGGCAGGTTGATCATGGAGGCGATCCGTGAAGCAAAAGAGCGGGGAAGAAAAGGCGTGATCCTGACCTGTAAGGAGCATATGATCTCCTATTATGCCCAGTTCGGCTTTGTGAACGAAGGTCTTTCCGGTTCGGAACATGGAAACGAAACCTGGTATCAGATGGGTATCCGTTTTTAAGAAATTTCTGGTATAATACGATATAATCCACAGAAAAAACGATTGCCGTCCTGTGAAAGGAAGGCATGATCCATATAGGGAGGAACAATCATGAGTAGTTTTTGCCCCCATTGCGGAAGTCCGATCACTGATCAGGATAAATTCTGCCCTTCCTGCGGCGGAAGCCTGGCAGAACTTAGAAATGTGCAGCAGACTGCCAACGTTCAGCCTGCAGCACCTGCACAGCCGATCACTCAACCGGCACCTGCGGCTCAGACTATGCAGCCCATGCCTCAGCCTGCACCTCAAATGCAGCCCCAGAATGTCATGCAGGGAGCAGTTGTGCCTCCCATGCAGCCTCAACCGGCGCAGCCTGCTCCGGTACAGGATAATGCACTTGAAGAGGGAGAGATCGCCTATGACATGGCTTTGGCCGCTCAGTTTGGCGTGAAGCAGCCGAGTTTCCCCATACCGGTGAATCCGACACCGAACAGAACCATGCCGGGTAATGTCATGCCCGGAATGCCTGCTCCTAATCCGGGAATGCCGGTCAATCCCGCAGTCAATCCTGCTATGCCTTTTGGTACAGCTCCGGCTAACGCTATGCCTCCTCAGATGGGAATGGCGCAGCCCTACGGCGGTGTTCAGATGCCCTATCCTCAGGTGAAAAAGCATTCCAATTTAAGCCGACTTGCCGGTATCTTCAGTTTCATTGCTGCGCCGGTCTCTTTGATCATAGCGATCCTCGATCTCGCTAAGAAGGATGAAACGGAGAAGCATACGCTGTCCATAGCAGCTCTTGTTATCGATACAATCAAGATCATATTCTGGATCATTGCATTTATAAGCAGTATGTAAAAACTTAAAATATGAAAATAGAAAAAATAGTGACTCTCACAAGGGTCACTATTTTTTTGCAAAAAGTGGGCTGAATGGGTTCGGAAAATACGATAATATATGGAAGAGAGATGTGGTGCGGACAGGAGGAACTCATATGAAGGAGATGCTGCCAAAAGCCTGATCGCAGATTTTCATCAGGCAGTGGATGATTACCTGGAGTTATGTCATGCTGAGGGAAAAGAACCGGAGCGTGCATACAAGGGTAGCTTCAACATCCGTATCTCCCCTGAACTGCATAAGCAGGCTGCAGTGGCAGCGATCACACAGAATATCACATTGAATCGATTCGTTGAGCGATCCATCGAAATGGCGTTGTCACGATAATTTACACCGGCTTTACCTGGACGGTGATATGTTTGATGGAAGGGTGTTCTTTTTCGATCTTCTTGTGGATGGTCTCGGCGATGATGTTGCCCTGGCGAATGGTCTTGGTACCATCCACCCCAATGGTCAGATCCACATAGATGCGATTTCCGAATTCCCTGGTGAAAAGCTTTTCTACGGTGGCAACCCCTTCCGTGGAAAGAGCAGTAGCTCTTAAGGCTTCCTGCAATTCTTCACTGCAGCTGTGATCCACCATCTTTCTGGTGGATTCCCTGAAGATGTCGTAGGCTGCTTTTACGATAAATAAGCAGATCAGAAGGGAAGCAATGGGATCCATGTAGGGATAGCCCATGCGGGAGGCTGCGATACCGACCAGGGCACCGATGGAGGAAAGAGCATCTGACCGATGGTGCCAGGCATCCGCCATGAGGGCATCGGAATGGAGTTTTGCGGCATGATGTCTGGTATACCAGAACATCCATTCCTTGGTGATAATAGAAACGATGGCAGCAGCTAAAGCCAGAGTCCCCGGCATGATGGCCGCTTCCATAGGGAGCATCAGTTTTTCGATGGCGGTATGACCAATAAACAATCCGGTTATTAACAGAAGTACAGAAAGAAGGATAGCCGCTACGGATTCCAGTCGTTCATGTCCGTAGGGGTGGTCCTCGTCCGGAGACTTTTCCGCCATCTTACTTCCGATGATCACGATGATGCTGCTGAAGACATCCGAAGCGGAGTGGACCGCATCGGAGATCATGGCACCGGAATGGGCGAAAAGACCCGCAAAGAGTTTTAATATAGATAGAAGGATGTTGCCGTAGATACTGACGTTAGCGATGCGGACAACAGGATTTTTCATGGGTTTGCCTCCGAGTAGTGTTGAAATTTTGGCTCGCGGCAATAAAAAACCACGAGGCAGAAAGGGTTCTGTCCCGTGGAGAAACTAATCCACTGTTACGCGATGTAACCCGGCTCCCAAAGGGCCTGATCAGATTGTGAGTGTCACCAGGACACCATCAGTGGTGGGAGTATAGCAAGGGGGATGGCCGTTAGTCAATCATAACATTTGGAGATAGTTGCAACAGGGTCCATGATAGCCATATAATGGAGTCAATGAATCGTTATAGCGGCCGTCAGGCCAAAGGAGACCAACATGTTTTTAGCCAATTGCAGTTACCTCGATGTGGAGGCATATCTGAAGGAAAGAGATACGATCCTGATCCCTGTGGGCAGTCTGGAAAACCATGGCAAGCATATGCCCTTAGGAACCGATACCATGATCCCGCACCGTATTGCGGAACTGATCGATGAAAAGGATCCTTCCATCATGATCGCTCCCACTATTCCCTATGGTGCCACCGATGATCTGTGCGGATTTGCCGGCACGGTTTCTTTGGGCATCGACGGACTGATGAACCTGTTAAAGACTATCTGTGATCAGCTCTATGGATATGGTTTCCGCCGCTTTGTGATCCTGAACGGTCACGGAGGCAACAATAAATCCATTGAATCCGTGGGGATCCATCTGTATAAGAAGGGTGCCTACCTTGCCTGTGTAAACTGGTGGCTCATTGCCGGAGAGATCAATCCCGAGTGGAAAGGTGGTCATGGCGGCGGAGAGGAAACGGCCGGTGTCATGGGAGTGGATCCTTCTTTGATCCATACGGAATACCTGACGGAGGGAGAGAACATCCGCAACGATGTGTCGGAGGAACTTCCCAGCGGCAACTGGACGGCAGTCACCTTCAAAGGAGGTTCCATTACGATTCCCCGTCCTGTCAAGAATATCACCGATAACGGCTGGCTGACCCACGGCATGTCCATCGATCCGCCGACCAAAGCCACCAGAGAATGGGGCGTAGAGATGCTAAATACCATGGCAGAATATGATATCGATTTTGTAAAGACCTTAGAGAGAGCAGCACTTCCCAAGGCTGAATAAAGAACATATGCAGATCATAGCAAAAACATTTCGGGAGCTTTCCACGGAGGAACTCTTTGATATCTATAAATTGAGGGTAGCCGTGTTCGTCGTAGAGCAGAATTGCCCCTATCAGGAAGTAGACGAGAAGGACAAGGTCAGCATCCATATGATGTTGAAGGAAGAGGATAGGATCGTAGCGTACCTGAGAGTGCTGCCTCCCGGAGTATCCTTTCCTGAAGCTTCCATCGGAAGAGTCATTGCCATGGAAAGAAGAAAGGGGTACGGCAGTATCCTGGTAAAAGAGGGAATTCAGAAGGCGCTGGAGACATATAAAACAGACACCATCACCATTGAAGCCCAGACCTATGCAGAAGAGTTCTATACGAAACTGGGCTTTGTCAGAACATCCGAAGAGTTTCTGGAAGACGGTATCCCCCATATCCAGATGCAATATCATCAATAAGTCATAGAGCGATCATAGAAGGAGATTTATATCATGATCTATTATGTCGATATCCAAGCTGCAAGAAGCGGAAACGGCTCGAAGGAATATCCCTTCCGTTATATCAATGATGCAGCGAAGATCGCTATGCCCGGCGATGAAGTCGTGGTGGCTCCCGGAACCTACCGTGAATATGTGGATCCTGTCCATGCCGGAGAGGAAGAGAAGCGTATCGTCTATCGAAGCAGTGAGCCTTTAGGAGCGGTCATTACCGGATCTGAGGAGGTCAAGGGCTGGACGAAGGTGCAGGATACGACCTGGATGGTCCGTGTTTCCAACAGTCTGTTCCCTGAGGAAAATCCCTACACTACCTTTGTATACGGAGACTGGTATTTTGCGAAAGCCGATAAGCATACGGGCTGTGTCTATCTGAACGACATGGCACTGTATGAGACCGCTACCTTGGAGGAGTGTATCAAGGGAGAGGTCTATCCCTGCAGCTGGGTGCCGGAGGAGTCTGTTTACAAGTGGTACACCGAGCAGGATAAGACGACAAATGAGACCATCCTCTATGCCAACTTCCAGGGCAAGGATCCCAACAAGGAAAAGGTGGAGATCAACGTCAGAAGAGAGTGCTTCTTCCCCTCAAAAACAGGAAGAAACTATATCACCGTTCAGGGATTCAAGGTAGAGAAGGCTGCCACCAACTGGGCACCTCCCGCTGCCTTCCAGGATGGTATGATCGGACCCCACTGGAGCAAGGGATGGATCATCGAGGATTGTGAGATCGCCAACAGTAAGTGTGCGGGCATCTCTCTGGGTAAGTATCTGGATCCCGATAACAACCACTATTTCACTTACAAATATGTGAAGAGTCCCACGCAGATGGAACGCGATGCAGTCTGCCGTGGTCAGTACCATGGCTGGCTGAAGGAGAACATCGGAGGTCATATTGTCCGTCGATGCAACATCCATCATTGTCAGCAGGGCGGTATCATCGGCCGTATGGGCGGTGTGTTCAGCCTGATCGAGGATAATCATATCCATCATATCAATAACATGATGGAACTGGGCGGAGCAGAGATCGCCGGCATCAAGATGCATGCCGCCATCGACGTGATCATGCGCCGCAATCATATCCACCACTGCACCATGGGAATCTGGTGCGACTGGGAAGCCCAGGGTACCCGTCTTAGCCAGAATCTGCTCCATGACAATCAGATGCCTCCCTTTGCCAAGAATCTTAAGGGCAGCATGATGAGTCAGGATCTGTTCGTAGAAGTCGGCCACGGTCCCACTTTGATCGATAATAACGTACTCCTTTCGGATGCTTCTCTGCGTTTTGCGACCCAGGGCGTTGCCATGGTCCATAACCTGATCTGCGGTGCGCTCACCTGTGTGGGCGGAGGAACGGGTCCCCGTTATACGCCTTATCACATGCCCCATCGCACGGAGGTCATGGGCTTCATGCATATCCTGCATGGAGATGATCGTTTCTATAACAATATCTTCATCCAGAAGTATCCGGACGCTCCTTACATTACCATCCATGATTCCGATGAGGGTCAGGATGAGGAGAACAGAGAGGTCGGTACCCATCTGTTTGACGAGTATCCCACCTACGAAGAGTGGATCGCTCAGTTTGACTTCACTAAGCCTGCGAACATGTCTGCTCTGTATCCGGCTCATGAGGGACACCTTCCTATCTGGAGCGAAGGCAATCTGTATCTGAACGGCGCGAAAGCTTACCGAGGAGAGAAGAATGGTCTGGTGATCTCCAAGGATGAAGTGGAGGCCAAAGTCGATCTGGTGGAGAACGAGAACGGCTGCACACTGGTGACAAATCTGGATGAGATCCTTCAGGAGTATGGCAAGGACTGGAAACTGGAGATGATCCATACATCCACCTTGGGAAAGGCCTTCGAGCCGGAAGAAGCCTATGAGAATCCCGACGGAACACCCATCACCTTTGACAGAGATTACGCGGATGATCACCGCAGCATGGAGATCATTCCCGGTCCCTTTGTCAGCATGAAAGATTCTATCAAGGTTAAGTAATTGCTGAGAAAACCAAGAACATCAAAAACCCCATCCTTGAAAGCGATGCGTAGAGCATTGGCATGCTCTCGCAATGCTTTCAA
>JAZUIK010000087.1:0-9342 GCA_045642205.1 Bianqueaceae bacterium | reverse complement strand
TATCAGGACGATGATCCAACTAGCGACACCGACCAGACAACTGTAGAGGATCAGGCGGTGAGAACTGTCGAGTTCCATGGTGTTATCCAGTAAAGCGACGCAGGTGCCCCTTTCGTTGGTCCTTACCATATAGGACAATCGATTGTAGGATCCACGGTCTTTTGTCTTTTTCAGGATCGTATCCGCGATGGAAAGAATATCTTCTTTGGAATAGAGATTGCCATCCCCTGAGTTGATCTGGATAACCTTTCCGGAAGGATCATACAGGACAGAATAGAAGGTAGAAAGGTTGACCATACGATTATGATCATCTTTTATGCCGTGGCGCTGGTCATTGGGACGATCCGGACTTAAATTGTTCGAAGGGGAAGGTCCCTGATGGACTAAGTCATCCGGTTTGGCGCCATCATTTTTCAGATAGCTTTCCAAAAGAGAGTAGCCGCGCTGTCTGCTCGTTATGGTGGTGGCAGCATAGATGAGGGATAACATCAACGTAATGATCACGGTGGCGATCACTGTGATCAGGGCAAAGATCCTTAGTCTGGTTTGTTTAAACATTTGGATACCTCAGTTCATATCCCAACCCTCTGACAGCCTTGATCTCAGTAAGAGATCCTACAAAGGAAAGCTTTTTGCGGGTAAAGGAAAGGTAAACCTCTACGTTATTGTATTCGGCTTCATTTTCATATCCCCAGATCTTTAAGGCAAGCTGTTCCCGGGGAAGGATCCTGTTTGTATTGGTCATAAACAGTTCCAGTAAACGGTACTCTTTTTCACTGAGACGGATACTCTGACCTGTAGTGGAGCAGGAGAGGAGCGCTGTCTGTTTATCCAGAGAAATATCTCCAAAACGAAGGAGAGAGTCTGCCGAAATTCCATTACGCCTTAGTAGGGCTCTCAGACGTGCCAGAAGTTCCCTGGTCATAAAGGGTTTGGTCAGATAATCATCCGCTCCGCAGTCCAGACCAGTCACTTTATCATCCAACTCACTTTTCGCTGTCAGCATGAGGATAGGAGTCTGAATGCCATTTCTGCGTACTGTGGAAGCGACCTCAAAACCATTCATACCGGGAAGCATGACATCCAGGATGATGGCATCGTAGAGCCCCGTTTCGATGGCGCTCAGCCCATCCAGACCGTTGTTAAGGGAATCTACCTCATATTTTTCAAGGCGCAGGAGCTCACTGAGCGCCTGCGCCATTCTTTTTTCATCTTCTATGATAAGAATCTTCATTGTAATGTTGTGAGGGATCACTTACCGGCAATGGAAAGTTCGCTGACGAGAACAGCGGGGCTTCCGAAGGAGGTGATACCACCTGCACGGGGAACCTCGACCTCATTAGCGACGTCAGTGACTTTCTTCAGCATGTCGTAGTAGTTACCTGCTACGGTGAAGGACTTGACAGGCTTGGTCTTCTTGCCGTCTTCGATCAGGAAACCTGCACTCTGCAGAGAGAAGTCTCCGGAGATGGTGTTGGCACCGGCATGCAGACCACCGAGAGAGTTGATGTAAACGCCATTGCCTGCCTTGGCAATGATCTCATCCTCACTCAGGGTTCCGGGTGCTAAGTACATGGTGAAGGGGCTGATGCCGATGGTAGCGGTATAGCTGGACTTGGAAGCGTTACCGGTGGTCTCCTTACCTGCGATCGCTGCGGTCTTCAGGTTGTAGAGAAGAGTATTCAGTTTACCATTTTCAATAACCTTCTTGCACTTGGAGGGAGATCCTTCTGCGTCAAAGTTGATGGGCATAGCACTGTCCTTGTAGAAAGGATCATCTACGATGGTGATGGTATCAGCAGCGATGACTTCACCTTCCTTACCTGCAAGCAGGCTCAGACCCTTCTGAGCATTCTCAGAAGAGAAGATGCCGCTGAAGGTGGAAAGAAGGGAGCACATAGCACCGGCAGAGAAGACAACAGGGCAGATGGCGGTGGGAGCAACATCGGCACCCAGCTTTTCCTTGGCAGACTTAACAGCCTTGGCAGCTACTTCTTCAATGTTCAGATCTTTGAAATCGCCGATCTTCATCTCATAGCTATTGGTCATTTCCTTACCGTCGGTGGTAACAGCCATGGCGAAGGTGCCGGCAGAGGTGTTCTCATACTGCAGATCCAATCCGTTGGAATTGAAGATCGCAATGGCGGTCTTACCGCCGAAGGTGCGTCCTGCACCGTTTTCAGTGGAAGCTTCGTCTGCTTCGACGACAGCCTTCTGCATCTTCAGAGCGGTGTCGATCAGCTCTTCGGTAGTGGGAATTGCATAGGGGGTGAGCTCCAGGGGCTCGTAGGTCTTACCTGCTTCGCCGATGAAAGCGGGCTCGTCTGTCTCCAGAGAAACAGCATTAGCGGCAGCACGGGTTACAACACTAACAGCATCAGCCTCGGTGAGAGACTGGGTGGAAGCGTATCCCATCTTGCCATCGACTTTGCAGCGGAAGCAGATGCCACCCTCATCCGAACTGGAGAACTCGTTGATCTCTCCACGGAAAGCGCTGATGGAGGTGCTGGTCTCTACCATGTAGTAGAGCTCATATTCCTTGATACTTTGTTTAGCAGCCTCAGCAACAACAGCTGCTTTAAATTCATTGTATGTCATATATACTCCTTTGCATTTGGGTATTGCTTGCTCTTGCAAGCAATACAGGATGAGCCTCAATCATTTCGTCAAACATGGCGATGTTATGGCTCATCTTCCGCCTACTGTGATAGATGAAACACGGATCATAGGCTGTCCGACATTGGTGGGAACAGAACCGGAAGAGGAACCGCACATACCCTGTGCCAGTGCCAGGTTGTTTCCGATCATATCGATCTTAGCGATGGTATCGGAACCGGTACCAACTAAGGAAGCACCGCGAACGGGCTCGCAGATCTTACCATTGCGGATCATGTAACCTTCGTTGACAGCGAAGTTGAACTCGCCGGTAACGGGGTTAACGCTGCCGCCGCCCATATCTGCTGCATACAGACCATATTCGACAGAAGCGATGATGTCTTCGTTCTTGTCGGGACCGGGAGCGATATAGGTGTTGGTCATACGGGAGGTGGGAGTATAAGCGAAGCTCTCACGACGAGCATTACCGGTGGGAGCCATACCCATGCGGCGACCGTTGAACTTATCGATCATATAGCTCTTAAGGATACCGTTTTCGATCAGGACATTGCGATGGGAAGGCGTTCCCTCATCATCGAAGTTGATACTTCCCCACTGGTTCGGCATGGTACCGTCATCGATGGCAGTGAACTTCTCACAGGCAACCTGCTGACCAAGCTTGCCGGCAAACTGAGAACGTCCGTAAGCAACGGAAGAAGCTTCCAGAGAATGACCGCAGGCTTCGTGGAAGATAACACCACCAAAACCATTGTCGATAACAACAGGCATAACGCCTGCGGGGCAGTAGCCTGCACCGGCCATGGTAACAGCCTGACGGGCAGCCTTGATACCGGTCTCCTTGGGGCTGACGGTATCAAAGAGCTCCAGACCCATGCGGGCACCGGGACGGCAGCCGCCGGTCTGAGATTCACCATTGACCTCTGCAACAGCCTGGATGACCAGACGGGTACGGATCTGACGATCGCTGGCGAAGATACCATCGGTGTTGGCGATCTGGATCTTGTGGTCTACATCAAGGAAGGTACCGGTGACCTGCTTGATCTTATCGGAATACTCTTTCGCTGCGAAGTAGCCTTCCTTCAGGATAGCGATCTTATCGCTGTTGGCTACGGAAGCAGGAACGATGCGGATGGGATGGATATCTCCGTAGAGACGCTCGGTCAGGTTGATGCTGATCTCAGCCTTGCCCTGGCAAAGAGCCTCGGCAGCCTGAAGAGCACAGCGGATCAGACCGGCCTCGGTGGTGTCAACAGTGGAAGCCATAACACTGCGAAGACCTTTATAAACACGGACAGCAGCACCGGCAACGATAGAGTCGTTAATGGAGCTGACTTTGGAATCGATCATGTTGATCGCATGGTTGAGCGTATTCTCAGCAAAGATCTCGGCGTAATCAGCACCGGTAGATACAGCTGCTAACAGAACACGTTCACAGACATCTTTAGCAATCATGTTGTTCTCCTTATGGGATTAGGATCATGTTTCTCTCTTCCTTAGACCTAAGTCCTTGGAAGAATCACGTAAGAAATATTGTATCACATTTGATGGGAAAAAGTTAGATTTATCAGACGAAAAAATCCCCTTACGATACATGTCGTATATCGTAAGGGGATGATAGATCAACCTTCATCGATCATTTTTCTGGCGGTTTGGATCAGCTGATCCACATGCTTGCAAGCGGGGGAGGAAACCGCGTATCCAAAGTCCACGATCCATTCATGGGAATGTTCGGCGAGAGCATTTTTCAGATTGTCCTGGATCTCTCTGGCTCGTCGGCTGATGACCTCTATGGAAACATTTTTCTCAAAGAGGACAGCGGCAGCGAAGAGATCGTCTCCTAGATAAGCGGAGAGGTCATTCTTTCGAAGTTCACCCTGGAAGAGCTGATCGATCCGCTGGATCTCCTTGGGAGAGACCGGAGAGAGCATACCGGATACCAGACGGGTCAGGATCAGTAAAGTGGGGGATTCCTCCAGAACACTCTGGACTTCCACTTCATTGCGGAAAGCCTTGGCAGTCAGCATACCGGTCCTGGGATCACGACGGACCTTCTGGTCCCAGTATCGCAGCTGATGCATCAGATGGATCCTCTCGTTTTCGGACATGGAATCCACAGATTCTATGGAGGTAGAGGTAGTGATAATGATCTCCGAACGTTCGGAACGGGTAGCGGAATCGTAGTATAGTCTGCCAAAGCAATAGACCTTCAGGATCGTACCATCTTTTCGTTTGATCGAATGACGGAACAGACCCTTTTTCTCTCTGGCGATCTGCTCATTCAGAAGCTGCAGGTATTCTGCACGCTCTGCCTCCGGGATCAGATCGGTCTGGGAGAGGTGAAGTTCAGCAACCTCCTCTGCGGTATATCCGGTGATCTTCTCGAAAGCCTTGTCAACGGAGACGATACCGAAACGACTATCCAGTGTATAACAACTGTAGGGCAGGCGAGAGGTGGAAAGAGGAGAAGCACTCTGAGGAGAAGCAAATCCTCTGCTGGGAGCTGTCTGGGGGAATATCGCCGTTTCACTCTGTCCGTTGATAGGAGTTTCCAGGATCAGACCAAGTTCCGGATCTTCTTTCATCAGAGAGTGGAACTCTTTGGCGATCACAGGGTCAAACTGAGATCCTGCACAGCGCTCGATCTCTTCCAGGGCGGCCTCACGGGTCATGGCAGGTTTGTAGGAACGGACGGAGACCATGGCGTCGTAAGCGTCCACGATAGAGATGATGCGGGAGAGAAGCGGGATCTCTTCACCGGATAATCCGTCGGGGTATCCGTTTCCATCCCAACGCTCATGATGGAAACGGACCATGTCGGCAATACCGGAGAACTCCGGTGAACTGACCGCAATATTGTATCCTTTCTCTACATGAGAACGGATGATGGTAAATTCTTCTTCTGTCAACTTGCCTGGCTTGTTTAGGATATCCAGAGGAACACCGATCTTTCCGATGTCATGTAAGAGACAAAGAAGTGCCAGCTGACTCTTATGGAAATCCATAAGTCCAAGTCGATCCGCCAGTGCTTCACCCATGGCCTGGGTACGCTTTACGTGAGCTTCCGTGTCAGGGTCACATTCCTTCAATGCTCTGACAAGAGAAGACAGTGTAGAGGAACGAGGAGAGAGCACATCCATCAGTTTTCGGTTGGTCAATGCACGCTGAGAAGTATGGATCGCTCCTTCCACATCCTTCTCAATAACAGGTGCCATACCGTACTGGAGTTTCTCGGGAAAATCGTGGATGACCTTGTTCATGAGTTCGTGGATCGTGGATTCATTCAGTCCGTAACAAAGAACGATCAGATCGGCCTCACGAGAGCGGACAAAGACAGAATTCTCGGGGAAATAATTCTGGAGAAGCGTTGCCAGAAGACGGAGCAGGCGATCACCCTCTGTGTGACCATAGGAAGAGTTGATCTGAGTCAGACCGGAAATGTCTGCCACCAAAGCCATGTTGGGGAAGACCTCGGCCTCATCCTTGTGACGAAGGAAAGCTTCATAGTTGATAAAGCCGGTCAGAAGATCCAATCGTCCCGCCAAGCTGGTAAATACGAAGAGTTTTCCGACCACCAGTACACCGCTGGAAGAACTAAGGCGCTGATAGTCACAGCGAAGAGGAATGGTCATTCCGTTCTGAGTGGTGTAGACGGTGAAAGACTGGTTGGCATCGGCGGTATTGATGTCAAAGTTGATGCCGGTCCTCTTTAAGAACTCCTGCAGGGTCATGCCGTGAAGGACTTCAGCAGAGGGGAAAAGATCTGCCGCAGGGTCGTTGTAGAGGATCAGTTCGTTGTCATAGTCGAACATCATAACGCCCTGGTTCAGAGAATCAAACAGTGCTGACTTGAAGTGGTTCAGCATGCGGGATTTTGAATAGTAGAAAGAATGCCAGAACAGGAAGATGATGGCAATGGAATACATCCAGATGGAAATGTCCAGCTCGGAGAAGACTCCGTGGGTGGGCGTATACAGGAAGATCGCATTCATCAGAATGATCATTCCGATCACACAGGGGAAGAAATAAT
This sequence comes from Bianqueaceae bacterium, assembly GCA_045642205.1. Classification (GTDB taxonomy): domain Bacteria; phylum Bacillota; class Clostridia; order Lachnospirales; family Bianqueaceae; genus RUG760. The sequence continues at coordinate 2,699 of JAZUIK010000087.1, read as the reverse complement.
AAGGGGGACGATATTCCTTTGGAAGCTGGAAGGCTCTCTTGAGCATCAGATAGACCGCAAATACGACCATGCCATAGGTGTAGACCAGATGGACAATGTACAGCGGTTTCATGATAAAAGTGTACTCGCTGAGGACGTTAGGACTGTACACATAACCGATAACGATCTCAGAGAAGATATTCCAGATAAAGAAGACGACCTCAAAGCAGAAGTATAGGATGAACAGACAGAGGATCACCTGTTCCACCCTGGTAAACTGTGTCTTTCCAAAGGCCTTGGAATAAAAGACGAGAGAGATGAGCAGACAGTCGATGCAAAGGAAATAACAGCTGCTAAGAACAGACATCAGTTCATATCGGCCTTCACCGGTACTGATACTGCCAAGATAAAACAGACCCACAAGACCTGCAGACAAACAGGCCATGCCAAGACTGCGGCCAATGATATTTTTTCTAAGGATCGAAGCGATACCGAAAGAGATATCGACAATGATCAGAAGTAAGGATACGGAGACGATCAAAGTACTCATGAGCGATCACCTCCCGCATTAGTCCTGCGATAGGATTTCTTTTGTACATACATAGCTTCATCCGCTTGACGGATCAGATCCTGCGCGGTCAGGTTAGCCGTGCTGCCATAGGCGGATCCGGCACTGATGGAAAGCGGAAAAGGATGATTCGGATCCTGATTGTACTCATCCAATTTCTCCTGGATGGTAGACAGGATGATCTCCTCGTCCATGGAATTGCGGCGGATACCGCAGATAACAAATTCATCACCGCCGTAGCGGGACAGGAAAAGACCGCGCTGGAATTCACCGCAGACAGTCTTAAGAAGGTGGGCCATTTCCTTTAAGGCAGCATCACCCACCAGATGTCCGTGGGTATCATTGATGCCCTTAAAATCATTGATATCCATCATGATCAGAAAGACCATCTCCTCCGCATGGGGATTAGAGAAACGATCATGGAGGTATCGATCCAGCTGGGCACGGTTGTTGGTACCGGTGAGTTCATCGGTGGAAAGAAGAGCATTCTGCTGACGGGAGAAGAACATGATCAGAGCCAGGGTGAATCCCACCTGGATGAGGGTAGCACCGTAAAAGGCAATCTGCAGCGCAGAGCAGAACAGAGGGAACAGGGGGAAAAGACTCATCTTGAAGGCTTCACTGCGTCCGTGATTGGAGGCCGTGTGGGAACCACGGTACCAGGAGACAATGACGGAGGCGATCATATAGCCGTAAGAGACAAGCCAGTGAACAAAGACCAGAGGACCTCTGTGGTAAAATCCATCGCTATCTATTCTGAACAGAAGACCGGTCCAGGGCGTAGTGATAGCGAGAAGAGAGAAAAGGATCAGGAAGATCGCATAGTGTCTGGGAGGGATCCTCTTTCCGGAAGGCGTACCGATCTTATGATCGGTGTAGACAAGCCAGGTAAAGGGGATCGAACAAGAAATAATAAAGAAAACGATATTACTGCTGATCAGGATAAAGCGGCCGAAGGGCGTGTTCACACCATTAAAGAGCCAGGAACCGATGTCTGCAAAACAGAAAACAAAGGTCTGGTACATCAGATAGTTCTCGATCTTTTCCTGGGTACTGTGGTTCAGATTTTTGATCCGGTTTAGATATAAAAGCAATATGATCAGAAAACAGATCACATTGGTCTGGACATAATAGAGAGCACTCATATGAAAACTCCTTCAAAGAGGTTAGATTTTTGCAATGAAAAACGCGGTCCGAAAGCTCCGGACCGCGAAGGGATCAAATAAAAGAGAAACATCCTTGTCTTTTAAAGATGCGTTTATCCATTCGGTAGCCGGCTGCCCGGAAGAACTCCTTGGGCCCTATGGTTTTGCGTCGCCGGCTTACACCGGGTTTGCTATTTTCGTTTAGAAGATAGTATATCTCCGATATCCATGATAAAGAGAGCCGCACCCAAAGTCAACGGCCAAAAATGACACTCAAACCGCTAAAAACAACGAACGGCAAAGGATGGAAAGGGGAGAAGAGGCAATGAGCTCCTCATTGAAAAGAAGGGGAAAATAGAGTATGATACAATGTAATGTCTTACGAGGAGATCTTCCTTTTGGAAGTGACGGAAAAGACATCAGGTTGTAAGTGAGATCAAGGAGAGAGTAGAAAGAACGTGAGCAACAAAGACATCGTGAGAGCCAGGATCTGTCTGATCGCTGCGGTCATGTTATTCGGAACGATCGGTATCTTCCGAAGAAACATTTCTCTTCCCTCCGGTACACTGGCTATGACAAGAGGGTTTATCGGTTTTTTCTCCCTGGGAGTGATCTCTCTGATCCAAAGGGCATCCCGTAAGGGAAAGGAGAAAACGGAAAGATCCAAGGATAGCGCAAACCCGAAAAAATGGATCGTTCTTGCCCTTTCCGGAAGCTGCATCGGATTTAACTGGATATTGCTGTTTGAAGCCTATAATTATACTTCAGTAGCAACAGCTACATTGTGCTACTACATGGCGCCGGTCATTGTGATGGCTTTATCTCCTTTGGTACTGAAGGAGAAGATGTCCCTGAAGAAAGTCCTGTGTATCCTGGCCGCGCTGTTAGGCATGGTCCTGGTATCCGGTGTGATCGCTCCTCAAAGTGTATCCTCTGTAGAAAAAGGATATAGAGGAGTGTTACTTGGACTTGGAGCCGCGTGTCTCTATGCCTGTGTCATCCTGTTG
>JAZUIK010000086.1:0-5505 GCA_045642205.1 Bianqueaceae bacterium | reverse complement strand
CATTACCTGCCCATGGAGCATGAACTGGAGCTGATCCAGGAGATCGATCCTAAGGATGAAGCGCTTCAAGAGCAGGTAACAAAAATGCTCTGTGATCAGGATTTTGTGATCAATGCCAACGTTATTTTCTTCTTCAGTGCGATCCCTTACAGAGCCGAGTGGCGCTATGGCGCAGAAGCACATCGCTCTATTTTGATCGATGCGGGTGTTGTTCTGGAGAGTCTGTATCTGGCAGGATCAGCTCTGGACTTTGGCGTCTGTTCCATTGCCGGTGTGGAACCTAAGGCAAGTTCTAAGCTGTTTGGCTTAGACGGTGTGGAGGAGTACATGATTTGTGCAGCGCCGGTCGGAACCATTTCCGATGATAATGAGGCGCTGGAGCAGAGTATCTATGACTTTATCAAAGGGGAATAATTCGAGCTGGTTGCAGGATAAACAAAAGATATAATATAAAGGAGAAGTACCTTTCGATGCGGTGTGTCAGCAAAGCTGCACAATGCATCGAAGGGTACTTCTCCTTTTTGCAGTGAATCGAGAGTGTATCCATTCACCGGAATCTATTGGTGAAAATGTATGAAAAGCGTTGTTTGAGAGGGTTACTTTCTAAACAAAAACTTCTTTACTTTAGCATGCTAATGTGATAAACTTGACGGCGTTACACCAAAAATTCGGAGGTGCACTATGGTCAATTATTCTAAGGAAGCATTGGATCGTCTGTATGATGCGATCAGCACATTAAAGACTAGAGACGAAGTTCGTCTGTTTATGGAAGATATCTGTACAGTAACAGAAATGATCGATATGGCGCAGCGTCTGGAAACCGCGCAGCTCTTAAGAGAAGGCTGGAAGTACAACGACATCGCCGATAAACTGAAGGTTTCCACCGCTACTATCAGCCGCGTCAGCCGCTGCTTAAAGTGGGGCGAGGGCGGATACAATATCGCACTGAACAATCTGGAAGCTATGAAGGAAGACGAGGCAGCAGAAGGTGAAGTTTGATTATGCATTACTGGATCAGACGGAAAAGCTGATCTATGCACTTCGCTGTCTGTACAGAGAAAACGGCTATCGTCAGTTTAAGATGGGTAAGTTTGAGGATTATGACCTCTACAGCAAGAACAAGGACTTCCTCATTTCCGACAGCCTGATCTCTTTTACGGACACGAACGGTAAACTGAAGGCATTAAAGCCGGACGTAACCCTTTCCATTATCAAGAGTTATCGAAACACGGAAGAGACCATCAAGCTCTGCTATGATGAAAGTGTTTTCCGCGTATCCAAGGGGACCGGTTCTTTTAAGGAACTCCAGCAGACCGGTCTGGAGTGTATCGGTAAGGTGGACGATCAGGAGATCGCTTCGGTACTTCGTCTGGCAGCGGAAAGTCTGGAACAGGTCTCGGAGGACTATGTACTGGAGGTCACCAATCTGGACATCCTTTCTGCCTTTACAGAGGATATCCTGATGGGAATGGAAAGCTCCGAAGCAAAGGAACTGCGCTCTGAACTGCTGCGCTGTGTCAGCGAAAAGAATACCCATGAGATCGACGGCATCGTCAGAAACTATGTTTCAGGTGAAACCGACATCCAGCCAAAGGTAGATGCACTGAAGGAACTTATCGGCAGTTATGGAGAAGTGGACAATGTCTTAAGTAAGGTGCGTCTGATCGCAGAAAACAAACAGATGGCCCTTTCTGCCATCGATAAACTGGAAAAGATCTTAGGTCTTATCAAGGATACGGAGGCCTACCGACATCTGCGCCTGGATTTCTCTCTGGTCAACGATACCAATTACTACAACGGTATTACATTCCAGGGATATATTCAGGGAATCCCTTCCAGCGTCCTTTCCGGAGGACAGTATAATAGGTTGATGCGCCGCATGAAGAAAACAGCGGATGCCATCGGCTTTGCTGTGTATCTGGATACACTGGAAAGAGTGGAGCTTCCTCAGTAACAATACGAAAATCTTTGGAAGAAAGCAGATAAAATGGATCGAATGTTAAATGTCGCCCTGCCGAAGGGAAGGCTGGGTGAAAAGGTATATGCCATGTTTAAAAAGGCGGGATTTCCCTGTCCTGCCATCGAAGAGGAAAGCCGTAAGCTGATCTTCGAAAACGAGGAGGCCGGTGTTCGCTATTTCTGGGCCAAGCCTTCGGATGTGGCGATCTATGTAGAGCGCGGCGCCGCCGATATCGGTGTGGCCGGCAAGGATATCCTGCTGGAATATGAGCCGGATATCTATGAGCTGCTGGATATGCAGATGGGAAAATGCCGTATGTGCGTTGCAGGTCCCAAGGACTTTGTGGATGATCCTTCCCACACATTGAAGGTAGCGACCAAGTTTGCCAACATTGCAAGAAATTATTACGATTCTCTGGGAAGAGATATCGATATCATCCATCTGAACGGATCCATCGAGATCGCACCGATCATTAAACTTTCCGATGTCATTGTCGATATCGTTGAGACCGGTACGACCTTGAAAGAGAATGATCTGGAAGTAAAGGAGACCATCGTCCCTATCAGCGCCAGACTCATTGCCAACAAAGCGAATTTTAAGTTTAAGTCCGAACAGATCGAGAAGATCGTCAGAGAATTGAAGGCCCAGGTGGAGGAATAAACAATGATCAAGATCATGAAATACGGTGAGGTTTCCAATCAGGAGATCTTTGCCAGAGGCGAGGTGACCATCGATGTGGAAGCCATCGTTACCGATATCATCAGCAATGTCCGTAAAAACGGCGATGCCGCTTTAAAAGAATATACGGCTAAGTTCGACAAGGTGGAACTGGAAGAACTTCAGGTAACCAAAGAAGAGATCGCTGAAGGAAGAAGTCAGGTAGAACCCAGGTTCATCGAGATCCTGGAAAAGGCTGCCGAGAATATCCGCAAGTTCCATGAACTGCAGAAGAGAAGCGGTTTCATTCTGAATAACGAAAACGGTATCGTTGTCGGCCAGAAGGTCATTCCCATGGATAAGGCCGGACTCTATGTCCCTGGTGGTACCGCAGCGTATCCCTCCACCGTTTTAATGGATGCGATCCCTGCTAAGATCGCCGGCGTTGGCGAACTGGTCATGGTAACTCCTCCCGGTAAGGATGGAAAGGTCAATCCGGTTATTCTGGCAGCAGCTTCTGTCGCCGGTGTAGATCGTATCTTCAAGGTGGGCGGCGCACAGGCCATTGCTGCATTGGCATATGGTACCGAATCCGTTCCCAGAGTCGATAAGATCGTTGGTCCCGGCAACGCCTTTGTTGCAGAGGCTAAGAAGCAGGTCTACGGAACGGTAGCCATCGATATGATCGCCGGTCCTTCTGAGATCCTGGTAGTGGCTGACGGAAAGTCCAATCCCGCCCATGTGGCAGCGGATCTTCTCTCTCAGGCTGAGCATGATAAGATGGCCAGTGCCGTATTGGTCACTGACTCCATGGAACTGGCTGAGAAGGTATCCGAAGAACTGGAAAAGCAGATCCCTCAGCTCTTAAGAGCCGAGATCGCCAGAACATCCATCGATAACAACGGCAAGATCATCGTGGCAGATGATCTTTACAGAGCCATTGATATTGCCAACGAGATCGCACCGGAGCATCTGGAACTCTGCGTCGATGCACCCTTTGATTATCTGGATGGCATCCGTCATGCAGGTTCCATCTTTATGGGAAGAAACTGCCCCGAGGCTCTGGGAGATTATTTTGCAGGACCTAACCATACGCTGCCCACCAGCGGTACGGCGAAGTTCTCCAGTCCTCTCAGCGTGGATGATTTCGTGAAGAAGACCCAGTATACCTACTATACGAAGGATGCACTTTCAAGAGTAGCAGAGGATGTTGCTTACTTTGCGACCCAGGAAGGTCTGACCGGACATGCGGCTTCCGCAGTGATCCGTACCAGAGAATGATCAGATAAACGAATAATGGAGAGAACAAAGTGAGTCGCTTTTTTTCAAAGAAGCATGCAGCCCTGGAACCCTATGTTCCCGGTGAACAGCCCCAGGATAAGAAATATGTCAAGCTGAATACCAATGAGTCCCCGTTCCCGCCTTCTATCAAGGCGCAGATCGCGGCAGCTCATGCAGCAGAGGGACTGAATCTGTACAGTGATCCCGAGTGCAAGGTGCTGGTGGATGCTATGGCTGCCCGTCTGGGTGTCAAAAAAGAGAATCTTCTGTTCAACAACGGTTCTGATGAAGGACTGAACTTTGCCTTTATGGCATTCTGCGATGAACAGAGCCCTGCCTATTTTGCAGATATTACCTACGGCTTTTATCCTGTCTTTGCACAGATCAATCATATCCCCTATAAGGAGATCCCCCTGAAGGAGGACATGAGCATCTGTGTAGACGATTATCTGGGCCTTGATGGAACGATCTTTATTGCCAATCCCAATGCCCCCACCGGTATTGCCTTACCTCTTGAAGATATTGAGAGGATCCTTCAGGCTAATCCCGATCATATCGTGGTGGTGGATGAAGCTTATGTGGACTTTGGTGCGCAAAGTGCCATCCAACTGATCGATCGATACGAGAATCTTCTGGTAGTCCAGACCTTCTCCAAGTCCCGTTCCATGGCCGGAGCAAGACTGGGATTTTGTATTGCTCAGGAAGCCATTATCAACGATCTGCAGACCATTCGCTATTCAACGAATCCCTACAATATCAATTCCATGACCATGGCTGCCGGAACGGCTGCCATCTTGGATCAGGAATATGCGGATGCCAATGCGAAGGTGATCATGGAGAACCGCGCTAAAACGGCCGAGGCTTTGAAAGAACTTGGTTTTGAGATGACCGATTCTTCTACTAACTTCCTCTTTGCCAAGCATCCTGATGTCAGCGGTGAGACACTGTATCTGGAGTTAAAGAAAAAAGGAGTCCTGATCCGTCACTTCACCAAGGAGAGGATCAAGGAATATAACCGAATTACCATCGGAACCATGGAACAAATGAACTTTTTCCTGGATAAGGTAAAGGAGATTCTGGAGGAACAATCATGAGAGAGGCGACCATCAATCGTAAGACCAATGAGACAGATATCTGTCTGGAACTGAATCTGGACGGAAGCGGAAAGAGTGAGATCCAAAGCGGTGTCGGTTTTATGGATCATATGTTGACCCTGTTTGCCAAGCATGGCCGTTTTGATCTGAAACTGACCTGCAAGGGAGATACATACGTAGATGATCACCACAGCGTGGAGGATATCGGTATTGCTCTTGGAGAGGCTTTCAGTAAAGCCCTGGGAGACAAGAAAGGTATCGTTCGCTATGGCCAGAGAGCTCTTCCCATGGATGAGACACTGATCTTAGCGGCAGTGGATCTGTCAGGCCGTTCCTATCTTGGCTATAAATTGTCTATTCCGACCCAGAAGGTGGGAACGTTTGATACGGAACTGGTAGAGGAGTTTCTCCTCGGATTTGTCCGTAAGGCAGAGTGCACATTGCATGTGCACCAGCTTGCCGGAAGCAATTCACATCATATTATCGAGGGAACCTTCAAGGCTATCGGCCGTG
>JAZUIK010000085.1:0-10061 GCA_045642205.1 Bianqueaceae bacterium | reverse complement strand
ATGGGAAAGATGGAATACGAGACACCCCTGATGATCCAGGGATTTATCTATACGATCATCTATCTGTATTATGACCACCAGGTAGCAGTGACCGATGCACTGAAAAAGATGGATAAGCAGGGCACCATGTCCACCAGGAATGTGGTTGCCTTCAACCGTAATGTATTCGGTGCTTATCTGTTGATGGTCATCCTGCTTTTGATCGGTGCTTATGCCGCTGGCCTCGGCAGATTCTTATCTTCCATGGGACGTAACCTGATGCGATTGATCCGCGCTATCGTCGGTGCCCTTTCCAAGGGACAGGAGTCCGAGATCCGGATCGACGATCCCATCGGAGAACTCCTGGAGGATACGGCTATGGAAGATATGCCCCTTCCTCAGGCAGAGACCGCACAGTTCTGGGTGTTCCTGCAGCATGTGCTGGAGGTGGCCTTTGTACTGTTCATTACTTTCGGTATCGTTCTTCTGTTGATCCGTCTGTTTAAGAGCTTCAATCAGGCTAAGGTCTATCATGCACCGGATTATGAAGAATATACCAGCCGTATTACGAAGATCAAACCGGACAAACAGCAGAGGATCCGCTGGAATATTTTCGATCGTTCTCCGGAAAACAGGATCCGCAGGGCTTACTATAAGCTGGTCAAAAAGAAGATGGATAAGGACGTTCATCGTTCCGATACACCTTCTGAGGTCAGCGAGAAGCTGCCGGAGGTCAGAGAGATCCTCGCCTCCTACGAGCAGGTCCGTTACGGAAACGGAATAAACGAAGAATAATCACAGAAGAGTCCGAAGAGACTTCCGAACAGATCGGGAAACATCTTCGGGCTCTTTGGGTATCATAAAGAGGTTATTATGGCACTGATTCAGATGGACTTTATGTCCAATGAGATCCAGAGATGGACAACGATCAACGTGATCCTGCCGGATGACGTTGAAGAGGGAGAAAAACTACCCCTTCTGGTCCTTTTGCATGGCTATGGAGGGAATCATACAGACTGGGTCGTTAACAGTTCCCTGATGCGGTACAGCTGGCAGCATCGTCTGGCAATCGTCATGCCGGATGGGGATAACAGCTATTTTCTGGATTTCCCTGAAAGGGCGGAAAACTATGAGAAATTTGTGGCGGTAGAGCTGCCCGGTCTGATGAGATGTACGTTTCCTGTTTCTGAAAAGAGAGAGGAAACCTTTATTGCCGGACTGTCCATGGGCGGAGGCGGAGCGATCCGAATTGCACTGCGCTATCCGGAGCTCTTCTCTAAAGCTGCCGGATTATCTGCCGGACTGACGGTGGAGGAAGAAGCTCAGCAGGTAGGTCATCACTGTGACATCTACGAGGCCTATGCTGATTGTAAAAAGACCCTGAAAGCAAACAGAGTTACCATGCCATCTCTCTTCCTGTCCATCGGAGATAAAGATCCTCTTTTAAAGATCAATCAGGATTTCCACAGCTTCCTTGATAAGGAAGGCGTAGAGCATAAGTACGAAGAGCATCCCGGCAGTCATAACTGGGAATACTGGGATGGTCATATCCAGGATGTGCTGGATTTTGTGGAGGGAAAGTAAGATGGCTGTATTGCAATTTGATGTGAATTCCAAGACCATGGGCCATACCATCACCTTCCAGGCCTATGTCCCCTCAGAAGCGTTAAAACCCGGAGAGACCTGCAAGGCACTGTATTTGCTGCACGGTGTCCAGGGAAGCTATCTGAACTGGTTTTCTGCCACCAATCTATTCCGTCTGACGGCCCTTCATAACGCCACCTGTGTGGATTCCTCCGCCAATGGAAGTCAAGAGAAGAAGGGTAAGAGACTGGCGATCATCATGCCCAGTGCCGGCAACGGATTCTATCATAAGATCCCCTATGCCGAAGATCCTTCCTGGAAGGATCCCTTTGGACACAAGCATGACTACGAAGCCTTTTATGCGGAGGAACTGGTGGATATTACCAGAAGGATGCTTCCGCTGAGCAGAGAAAGAGAGGATACCGCTATTGCCGGTCTGTCCATGGGCGGCTATGGCGCACTCAGAACGGCTCTTTTGTATCCGGAGACCTTTGGCGCAGTGGGCGGTTTTTCTTCTGCCCTGATCACCCGGTATAAGGACGAGGACCGCAATGGCTTTTATAACAGTGATGAGATCTTAAATGTGATCTTTGGAGATTTTCAGAAAGCTAAGACCGATCCTAAAGAAGATGTGGAGCTGCTCTTTTCTACGTACTTAAAGGGCGGAGAGAACGAGGGAAAGCCACTGCCGGAGATCTTCTTAAGCTGCGGAGAGCAGGATCCCTTACGTCCCCTTTCCGTCGGTCTGGATGAGGCACTGAACAGGATGGGAATCCCTCATACCTACAAGGAGCATCAGGGAAGCCATGAGTGGGCTTTCTGGGAGTGGTCCTTAAACGAGTTCATGAAGCTGCTGTAATCGCATGAAATAGATAAATATAGAAAAAATAGATAAGTCAGATAGGAGAAACAACATGGGAATCTTTGACGGATATCTGATCTGTTCAGATTGTGACGGTACCATGACCGACAGAAAGAGCGTACTCCACACAGAGGATGCGGAGGCGATCAACTATTTTCAGAAGGAAGGTGGTCTGTTCACCTTTGCAACGGGACGCTTTCCGAAGTATATCGACAAGTTTTTAGAGTGGTTCCATCCCGGTACGTATCAGGTCATGGCTAACGGTACCACGCTGTATGATGTGGACAATCGCCGCATCGTCCATGAGGTGACCATGGAACAGCCCAGAGAAGTGTTGGAGTTCCTCAGAGACAATGATCTTTGCCATCTGATCTATGTGGATCATCAGAATCATTCCACCGGCTGGTGTGACAGTGAGGAGATGATCGAGCGCATGAAGCAGATGGGAGATGACAGAGAGAAATATCTGACCCTGGACGAACTGTTCAATGACGGTGATCCGGAACCCTGGCACAAGGTCAACTTCTGTTTCGAGTCCGTTCCTCAGGCAGAGAAAGCGGAAGCAGCTCTGAAGGAAGCGTTCCCCGAAGAGACCTTTGTCCGCAGCTGGGCTACCGGTATCGAGATCCTTCCGAAGAACGGCGGAAAGGGAGCCTGTGTCAATAAACTGAGAGAGCTTCTGGGAGACAAGATCCATACGGTGGTCTGTGCCGGAGATTATGATAATGACATCTCCATGTTAGAGGTGGCGGATATAGGTTATGCGGTAGCTAATGCTTCCGAAAACTGCAAGAAGGCAGCCGACCGCATCACTGTTTCCAATGAGGAACATGCTATCCGTCAGATCATCCGTGATCTGGAAGAGGATGCAAAGAATCAGGGTTGGCTGACAAGACAGAAGAACAAATAAGAACGGATAAACTATATGCCTGTTCATAAGGAACAGGAAAGAGGTGCACAAAAATGAAAGACATGACAAAGGGAAGCCCCTGGAAAGTGATCATCGCCTTTGCGATCCCCATGGTCATTTCCTCTTTGCTGCAGCAGTGCTACAACATTGCGGACAGTATGATCGCGGGACGCTTTGCGGGAACTCAGGCGCTGGCAGCCATTGGTGTTTCTACCCCGATCACCCAGCTGTTCGTTAACCTGGGAACCGGTGCCGGTATGGGCTGCAGCGTTGTGATCTCTCAGATCTTCGGATCCAAGGATATGAAAAAGCTCAAAACATCGATCTACACGGCTTTGATCGCTTTTTTCATCCTGAGTCTTTTTCTGATGAGTGCAGGCAGCATCTTCTCTCCCGGTCTGGCAAGACTTTTAAATACACCGGAAGATATCTTTGAGGATGCCCTGGTGTATCTGCGCATCTACATGTTTGGTCTTCCTTTCCTGTTTTTGTATAACGCTGCCAACAGCGTCTTCAATGCACTGGGAGATTCCAAGAAGCCTCTGTATTTCCTGATCTTTTCCACAGCACTCAATATCGCGCTGGATATCCTGTTTGTTAAGGAATTTAACTGGGGTGTCAAGGGTGTTGCCTGGGCAACCTTTATCGCTCAGGGAATGGCTGCTCTTCTGGCCAATGTGGTCCTTCTTCTGAAAACACAGAAACTGGAAAAGAAAGTTCCTTTCTTCAGCACAGAGCTTCTTGGCGGTATGAGCAAGGTCGGCATCCCCACCATGATCCAGAGTGCCATTATCAATATCGGAAATCTCTTTGTTTCCGCACTGGTCAACTCTAAGGGATCTGAGTTTATCGCAGGATATTCCGCTGCGGTCAAGATCAACGGCTTCCTGATCGTTATGGTCGTTACTTTAGGTGGTGCGGTCGGTACCTTTACTGCCCAGAACATCGGAGCCAAGCAGATGGATCGTCCCGGTCAGGGATTGAAGGTCGCCCTTATTATCAACACGATCTATGTCGCCATCGCTTCTTTGGTGATCTTCCTCTTCGGACATGGACTAGTAGGGTTGTTCCTGGATGCCAGTGCTTCAGAAACCGTCTATCAGGCAGGTATCCTTTACCTTCGTTATGTCACGGTGGGAATGTTTACCTTTGTTTTCCTGAACAACTGCTGTGCCGTCTGCCGCGGAGCCGGATATATGATCGCCTTTACTTCTACCACGCTGATCGACCTGATCATCCGTGTGGCCAGTGCCTATATCCTTGATCCTATTATCGGTGATGCCTCTGTCAGTGTATCAGTAGTCATCGGATGGTGCGTCGGTGCGGTAATGGGTATCTGCTTCTATCTGGGAGGCAAATGGAAGAACGTTAAGTTGCTGAAAAATGACTGATCCCGGCCACGCAGACACAGAGAAAACGTTACACTAAATTTACATCACGCACTTGTAAACAGCCCCTGAAAAGGGTATCATGGAAATACTATTGATCTCTTTTTTCACTGAGGAGGAATAGAGTTAAATGAAAGTAATTACCAACGGAAAACTGATCCTTGTGGATCGTATCCTGGAGGGAAAAGCCATCGTATTTGATGACAAGATCCGTGCTATTATCGATGCCGATAAGGTCGCATGTGAGTATCCGGATGCCGAAGTCATCGACGCCAAGGGAAAGTACGTCTCCCCCGGTCTGATCGATGTTCACTGCCACGGCTGCGGCGGCGATGATACCTGTAAGAACGAAGAGGGCGCTATCCAGCGTATGAGTAAGATGGTTGCCAGCTTCGGTGTTACCGCATGGACGCCTACTACCATGACCATGGCAAAGGATTGGCTGGACACCACCTTTACCCAGATCCGTGCAGCAAAGAAGGCTTCTGAAGAGGATCCTGCTGCCTGGGGCGGAGCACAGGTCCTTGGTGCCAATATGGAAGGTCCCTTCATCAATATCAAGCGTAAGGGCGCACAGGCCGGTGAGTATGTTGTAGCTCCCGATTATGATTATACGGTCAAATATCAGGATGTTATCAAGCTGCTGACCATCGCTTCCGAGGTCGAGGGCGGTCTGGAGTTTATTGAGAAGATCACCAAGAACACCGATATCGTCTGCTCTCTGGGACATACCTGCGCCAATTATGATGACGCCGTAGCCTGCTTTAAGGCCGGTTCCAACCACGTTACCCATCTGTTCAATGCTCAGTCCGGTCTGGCACATCGTGACCCCGGTGTGGTAGGTGCAGCACTGGCTGACAAGAACGTTTATACCGAGTTTATCTGTGATACCTTCCACATCCATCCCGGTGTATTCCAGATCGTCGCTGATTGCAAGAAGGATCATCTGGTCCTGATCACTGACTGTATGGAAGCCGGTGGAATGCCGGATGGAACCTACCAGCTGGGAGGCCAGCCTGTATTCCTGAAGGGTATCGAATGCCGTCTGGAAGACGGAACCATCGCCGGAAGTGTACTTCGTCTGTACCGTGCAGTGCAGAATGTTTACAAGCACACCGACTGGACGCTGCCCCAGTGCGTTGCAGCAGCCAGCATCAACCCGGCAAAGTCCATCAAGGTGGACGATCGTAAGGGATCCCTCGAAGTTGGCAAGGATGCAGACATCCTGATCGCTGATGACGATTTTGAGATCATTAATACATTTGTAGGAGGACATAAAGTCTATGGCAACTAATGCAACCTGGTACACCAATGGTAAGGGCAAGAACGTAAAGGTCCTTGTTTGCAAGGATTATGAGACCCTGAGCAAGAGAGCAGCCGGCATCCTGGCAGCTGTCGTTAACGGCAACACCAACCCCATCCTGGGTCTGGCAACCGGATCTTCTCCCGTTGGCACCTACAAGGAACTGATCAAGATGAATGAGGAAGGCACCCTGGACTTCTCCAAGGTCCGCACCTACAATCTGGACGAGTACTATCCTCTGGAGCCCACCAACGACCAGAGCTATCATTATTTCATGAACTACAATCTGTTCGATCATGTAAACATTGACAAGAACAATGTTCATGTTCCGGACGGAAATGCAGCTGACATCGAGAAGGCAGGCGCTGACTACGAGGCTATGCTGGACGAGATCGGCGGCGTAGATATCCAGCTGCTTGGTATCGGTAACAACGGCCACATTGGTTTCAATGAGCCCACCGACACCTTCATCGGACCCACTCACGTTGTTGAGCTGACCGAGAGCACCATCCAGGCTAATGCTCGTTTCTTCGAGAAGATCGAGGACGTACCCACCAAGGCTATCTCCATGGGTATCGGTTCCATCATGAAGGCTAAGAAGATCCTTCTGGTCGCTAACGGTGCAGGCAAGGCTGATGCTATTGCCAAGACTCTGGAAGGCCCCATCACTCCCTTTGTTCCCGCTTCCATCCTTCAGCTTCATCAGGATGTTACCATCATCATCGACGAGGCAGCAGCTGCAAATCTGAAGGAATATAAGCCCGAGGCATAAGGCATGACGCTGAAAGAAGTCTTTGGCTCCGGCGGTCCCATATCCAGGGTCGGTTCCCTGCTGGCGGATGTTTTGATCGCGAATCTGACCTGGTTCGTTCTTGGCGGACCGGCTATCTGGCTGATCATGGCGATGCTGCCCTGGAACATGCCCACTTTGATATGGAATCTGGGAGAGTTCTCACTGACCATCAATCTGATCGGATTGATCTTTGTGATCATTCTGGTCGGACCGGCTACGACTGCTATTTTCGCAGCGCTTGGTAAAAAACAGCGCCACGAAGACAGCTATATCCTGAAAGATTACTGGAAGTCCTATACACAGAATTTTAAGCAGGCTATGATCACGATCCCCCTGGTGCTGTTCGCTCTGATGATGGGCTACTCCATCTGGGTCGAGATCAACAATCAGGCACTGTTTGGTTCTCTTCTGTATGTAACGATCCCGGTACAGGTCTTTGTCAGTGTAGAGATCATCTTCCTGTTTACTTACATGTATCCCCTGCTGGCACGCTTTGAAATGCCCATGAAGGATCTTTTAAAGTATTCTCTTCTGATGGCCAATAAGCATCTGCCCAGCACGCTGATCATGTTTGTTCTGTTCGTTGCCACTCTGGCAGCTACGTTCCTCTGGAATCTGGGTGTTGGTCTGTTCGGCTTTGGTGTATATGTCTATCTGGCATGCTTCCTTCTGGAGCGTGTCTTCAAGAACTATATGCCGGAGGAAGATCTGGACAACGATTACCTTGGCGAGGAAGAGGTCCGTCACAAGGAAAAGGTCCGTAAGGCAGTGCGCAGTGCGGATGAGAAGGCGAAGGAGCAGATCAAGAGCGATCGTCAGGCCATTATCGACAAATACACAAAAAAGAAGAATGATTAATTCAGGTGAGCCGTCTCGAAGGAGACGGCTGACTTTTTTCTGCGATACCGTATTCTGTATACTACCAAAGACTGTAGATAACGAGAAAGGAACCACTCCATGAAAGCCTTATCGACTCCTTACGAAGAAAACAGAAAGGGCGATGAATGGGATATCTATCCCAGACCGCAGCTGAAGCGAGATTCCTATTATCCTATGAATGGGGAATGGGATCTGTATAAAAATGATGCCCCTGTCGGAAAGATCATGGTGCCTTATCCTCCGGAAAGTCGTCTGTCTAGGGTGGAGCAGACTTTGGAGAAAGGAGATCGTTGGCAGTATATCCGCTGGTTCAGTGTACCGGAGGAGATCCCTGTGCCAAAGACAGGTGAGAAACTGATGCTGCACTTTGGCGCTGTGGATCAGATAGCCAGAGTCTATTGCAATGGGATACTGCTTCGCTCTCATGAAGGTGGATATCTTCCCTTTTCTGTGGATATCACTTCCGCGATCCACTTAGGTGATAACATGCTAGCCATTGAGGTGGAAGATGACCACATAGAGGAACTCCCTCTGGGAAAACAATCGTTAAAGCGCGGCGGCATGTGGTACACAGCCCATAGCGGTATCTGGCAGAGTGTGTGGATGGAGATCCTCCCCGAGAAGGCCATCACAGGTCTGGAGACCGAATGCACACTGTTTGATGATCATGCAGAGGTGTTATTCCGTGTGGAAGGCGGCGAGGGTAAGAAGGTACTGGAAATTGACGGACATCAGTACGACTTTTCCGCGAATACGATCCGCGTCACGCTGGATGACCCAAAGCTCTGGACAGTGGAGACACCTTGTCTGTATGACTATTCCATAACGACGGCGACGGATTCTGTATCCTCCTATCTGGCTCTTCGGACCATCGATATCAGGCAGATTAAGACGAAAGATGGAAAGTCGTGTCCTCTTATCTGTCTCAATGGAAAAACTGTGTTTCTTCATGGGCTCCTGGATCAGGGATATTACCCGGATGGTATCGTATTGCCGGCTACTCCGGGGGGATATAAGAACGATATTGCAGCCATGAAGCGGTTGGGCTTCAACCTGCTCAGAAAGCACATCAAGATCGAGCCGGAAGTATATTATTATGAATGTGATCGTCAGGGAATGCTGGTCATGCAGGATTTTGTCAATTCCGGTCATTATTCGTTTATCGTGGACACGGGAATTCCTACTTTGGGATTACAAAAGGGACTGCAGCATAAGGCTTCCCCGAGAAGGGCAGGACGCTTTGAAACTGACGCCAGAGAGACGATCCGTTTATTAAAGAATCATCCCTGCATCATGGGATTTACCATCTTCAATGAAGGCTGGGGACAGTATGAAGCTTCCCGGATCTACTCAGAATTGAAGAGAGAGAATCCGCAGCTGCTGTTTGACACAGCCTCCGGATGGTTTAAGGGTGTGGAATCAGACTTTATTTCCGATCATATCTATTTCAAAAAGATCCAGATGACACCGGACCCTGAAGGGAAGAGACCTTTGGTACTCTCTGAATATGGCGGTTATGTATGGAGTGTTCCGGAACACCGGTTCAATGAAGAAAAAGAGTACGGATATAAAAAATACCCTTCCGGAGAGGAACTCCAGAAGGGGTTGGAAACTTTATTTACCGAATTGATCCCATCCATTCAGAAGGGACTTTGCTGTGCGATCCTGACCCAGGTCAGTGATGTAGAAGATGAGACCAACGGACTCCTTACCTACGACAGAAAAGTAGTTAAGGTCGATGAGGAGAAAATGAGAGCTGCGTCAGAGCGGCTGCAGAAAGCCTTGAAGGATATCTGTATTTGAAAAGGAAAGCCCTGTTTTAATATGGTGATTAAAACAGGGCTTTATGGGTAATCGTAATCGTACGATGTTCACACCAGCTGGATCATATGCCTTATCGTATTCTCCGGAGCGTACAGTGCCAGAGTGCGGGCGGATTTACGGATCGTTACTTCACTGTTCAAAGTGCCGATATGCTTTCCATCCACATACAGCTGAGCGCAGTCCTGACGTTCGGTCACAGAGATCACTCTCTTGTCACCAAGGACCACAGGGCGGGTGATCGAATTACGAGAACAGATCGGCGTCATCAGGATCGAAGAAGACTCAGGATCCAATAATGGACCACCGGCAGAACGGTTATAGGCAGTAGAGCCGGTAGGGGTCGAGATGATCAGACCATCTCCGCGGACCTTACCGATACCTTCATTATCTACGCAGATCGTCAGATCGACCGTTTCACCGAAGTTAGGTTTACCGATGGTTACATCGTTCAGAGCATAGTAGGTAGCATCTTTGTAGCTGCATTCCAGAAGGGCACGCTCGGTGATATTACAGCTATCCAGAAGGACATAAAAATGCTG
>JAZUIK010000084.1:0-2197 GCA_045642205.1 Bianqueaceae bacterium | reverse complement strand
CACTCAGACTGGTGGGACAGATCTTCCGTACCTACTGCATCGCAGAAGAAAACGAAGTCTTTTATATCGTGGATCAGCATGCTGCCCACGAGAGAGTCTTATATGATCGCTACAGAGAACTGCTGCAGCAAGGAAATATCGATACCCAGAGCCTTCTGGAGCCGGTGGTCTGCACGGTGGATCCCAAGGCGGTCTCCCGTCTGGATGAGTTCATGCCGGTACTGACCAAGTTGGGATATGAGATCGAAACTTTTGGTGAAGATGCCGTGGTAGTGCGCGGTGTTCCTTTCCTGTTCAAAGGCCCTCTGGCTCCGGAAGATATGGCGCTGGTCATCGATATGTGCTACAACGGTCAGGTGGATACCGCAAGAGACCTTCTGATCGATCGTATCGCCACCATGAGCTGTAAAGCTGCCGTTAAGGGTAATGATGCCATGAGTTTTATGGAAGCAGAGTCTTTATTGGAACAGCTCTTTGCTTCCAACAATCCCTATAACTGTCCTCACGGACGTCCCACCATTATCTCTGTCACCCGTTATCAGCTGGAAAAGAGGTTTAAGAGAGTATGATGGAAAAGAAGATCCCTTTGGTGATCCTGGCGGGACCTACGGCTGTAGGAAAAACGGCTCTTTCCATCGAACTGGCCAAAGCTTTAGATGGTGAGATCATCTCCGCGGATTCCATGCAGGTCTATCGACGGATGGATATAGGAACGGCCAAGATCACGCAGGAAGAGATGCAGGGAGTTCCCCATCATCTGATCGATATCTGTGAGCCTACGGAAGAATGGAATGTCATGCGGTTTGTCAAGGAGTCCGAAAAGCTGATCCGTGAGATCCATGAGCGAGGACATCTTCCCATCGTAGCAGGCGGTACCGGATTCTATATCCATGCTCTAGCCTATGGGGCTGAGTTCGAGGAAGAGAATACAGCATCCGAACTTCGAAAAGAGTTGGAAAAACTTCCCACCGAAGAACTGCATAATAAGTTGAAGGAACTGGATCCCGTCAGTGCGGAAAAGATCCATCCCAATAATCGTAAACGAGTCATCCGTGCCGTGGAGTATGCCATGGATACCGGAAGACCCATCAGTGAACTCAATGAACGTTTAAAACAGAAGGAATCTCCCTATGCTCTGTGCTATCTGGTCCTGAACCTTCCCAGAGAGATCCTCTATGACAGGATCGAAAAGAGAGTCGATCTGATGATCGATCAGGGACTGGTGGAGGAAGTTAAGGGCCTTCAGGCAGAGGGCTGTGATCGCAGCATGGTCTCCATGAAGGGCTTAGGCTATAAAGAGATCCTTGCCTACCTGGATGGTGAATGCTCTTTGGAGGAAGCCATTACGATCCTCAAGAGAGACACCAGACACTTTGCCAAGCGCCAGCTAACCTGGTGGCGAGGAGAAGAGGAAGCCGTTTTCCTGGAAAAGACCCCGGAAGAGACTCTTCTTGATAGAGCAATCGAAGAGATCCGTACAAGGTGTAATCTGTAACGCAGATGAGACGCAGATGGGGTCAGAGCAGATCCGTGCAAAAATGCACGGACTCTCTGACCTCATCTGCGTTGCTGATTGAAATTCACGACAAAGGAGACAATCATGAGACAGATATGGATCGACTGTGATCCCGGTATCGATGATGCCATCATGCTGGCTATGGCCGGAGCCTATCAGGATCAGTTAAAGATCCATGGTATCTCCACAGTGGCAGGTAATGTGAGCAGCGATAAGGTAACCAGTGCCGCCTTAGGCGTCAGCCGCTTCTTTGGAATGGAAGAGGTACCTGTAGCAAGAGGTGCCAGAGCGCCACTGAAAAAGGTATATGTAGACTGTGAGGATGCTCATGGCGAAAACGGACTCGGGGGCGTAGAGTTTCCGATCGGAGCGAAAAGAGAGATCGAGGTCGATGGCATCGAGGCAATGGCAGAGGCTATTACTAAGCTCTCCCCTGAGAAGATGACGATCGTAGCCACAGGACCTCTTACGAATATCGCCTTGCTTTTTAACCGATATCCAGATGTAAAGAAAAACATCGAGGAGATCGTTTGGATGGGTGGCAGCTGCAAGGAAGGCAATATGACACCCTATGCGGAATTCAATGCCTTCGTAGATCCTCATGCGGTCAAGATCGTTTTTGATTCAAAGGTCCCCATTGTGATGTGTGATCTTAAGATGACACAGCAGTGCCGGATCTAT
>JAZUIK010000083.1:0-3011 GCA_045642205.1 Bianqueaceae bacterium | reverse complement strand
GTCCCCCTTTAGTTCTTCTTACTGTAATCCCTGGGCCCGTAGATGCCGGTACCGATTCGTACAATGTTGGCACCCTCTTCGATGGCCCAGACATAATCTCCGCTCATACCCATGGAAAGGTAGGGCAGCTTTATCTCATATCGCTCTTTTGCTTCTTCAAACAGCTCTTTCATGGAGGAAAGATATCCTCTGGCGGTCTTCTCATCGGTTACCACCGGCGGGATCGCCATCAATCCGGCGATTCGAAGATGCTCTCCCTCCTTCAGGATCTTTTCCATCAGGGGCCAGAGTTCCTCTTCCATCACACCGCCCTTGCTCTCTTCTTTTCCGATATTGACTTCCAGAAGGATCCTCTGGATAAAGTCCGCATGGGTCTGTGCGTATCTGGCAGCCTCCTTTTCGATGGCCATCGCCAGATGTTCACTACCCACCGAGTGGATCAGCTCCGCTCTTCCCAGCACCTTCTTGATCTTGTTGGTCTGCAGATGGCCGATGAAATGACCGGGCTTTCCTTCATAGGCGTTGGCATCGGTCTTTTCCACCAGTTCCTGCACATGATTTTCCCCAAAGAAATCGATGGAAAGTCCGGCACTGAAGCGGACCTCTTCCACGGTCCTTGTCTTGCAGGCAGCACACAAAAAGACCTCTTCCGGTTGTCTGCCGGATCGGATCGCTGCTTCCGCCATGGTCTCCCGGATCCTTTCCACCGCCTCCTGCATTCGCTGCCTATCTGCTGCTTCCATCTTATTCTCCTTTATAGGACTCATAGTGAGCTCTTTCTCCTCCGATCAACTTACCTCTGGTGCGAGCGCAGAGGATCGAAGCATTCCCTATGGTCTTCACACTCAATCTGACAGGCACCGCCACCTTCTTCAGATGCATGCCCACCAAAGTCCCTCCGATGTCCAATCCGGCATGGGCCCTGATCTCTTCCACTGCCACAGGTGCATCCATCTCCCCATAACAGGTCGTTGCCCAGCTGCCACCCGCATGGGGCCAAGGACAGACCGTCACCTCATCATAACCATATTTTTCAGCCGCTTCTTTTTCCATGATCACAGCCCTATTCAGGTGCTCGCAGCACTGAGCCGCCAGATAGATCCCCCGTCGTTTCAGAACCGGTGCGATACCCTCATACAGTGCTTTGGCAACTTCCATACTGCCGTTTTTGCCGATGGTGCCGCCGATCACCTCACTGGAGGAACAGCCTACGACCAGGATCTCTCCTTTTTTCAGTCCCGCGATCTCCACCAGCTCCTCAGCTACCTTAGCCGCCTGTAGGATGATCTCTTCCATCCGGAGATCCTCTTTCGTATCTTCTTGCTCTATGAAAGTAAAACGCTGATAGACCTTGCCGTCTCTCTCCACGGTCTCATTCCACATGGAAGCAGGGCGGACCCAGAGTCCTCCCTCCCCGTAGAGGGCACGGTATACCACCATTTCCTCTAAAGTCTCACTATGTCTGGCAATGCCGATGACCTCGTATTCATTGCCTTTAAAATGTCTGTATCTTCCGATCCTGATCTCGCTCATGGTTGTACTCTTTCTGTCTATGCTCTCACATCTCAAAGCTTGTCATACTTTGCCGAATTGCCTCTGGCCTTCTCCACGGGATACTTGGCCTCATTCTGATCCATCTTGCTGTTGATAATCTCGTCCGCATCAAGTCCCAGTTTGTCCAGCATGTTCTGGCAATAGACCATAACATCCGCCAGTTCTTCCTTTACGGACTGAAGATCGAAGTCGGTATCACTCCACTGGAAACACTCCAGAAGCTCATTGGCTTCGATGGAGATGGACTTGGCCAGGTTGGCGGGAGAATGGAACTGATCCCAGTCTCTGTCCTCGGAAAACTTCCGGATACGATCGATGGTTTCCTGTTTCATGATGACTTCCTCTCCTTCGTTTCACTTACTATGATATTTCTCTTATGCTTGTCCGTAGGTCTTAAGCAGACGCTCCGTGATCTTCTTCATATCATCCACACACTTTTTCGGTGCAGTAATGGTCACAGCTCCGCCAAGGCCGATGATCCAGCCATAGAACTGCTCACTGGTATACACATCCACGATGGCCTCGAAATGATCCTCTCCCTGAGAATAGATGCGGACATCCGTTCCGTACTGGTCCACGATGACGTTGGCCATACGGTTCTCACAGAGCAGATGGACACTTGACTGCTCCCCGCCGAACATGTTGATCATTCGGGAGGCATAATCCGGGGTATTGATCTCTTCAAACTTATCGGCTCCGACTCTCTCATCGCTCATCTTTCTGGCAGAGGAGATCTTGTCTACACGAAAATGCTTGATCTTGTCATCGCCCTCATCGTAAGCGATCAGGTAATATCGTCCGTTATCATAGTATAGGTCCCAGGGGCTTAAGATATACAGTTTGCCGTCATGGACCGGCATTAGCTTCTTCTCCCGATTATAGGCATTGTAGCGGCACTGTACTTTCGTTCCTTCGTCCATGGCCATGTTGATGACATCCAGGGTCCTCATGACAGAGGGATTCTGGCTGACGCGGCCCAGGGGCTTGATGTTGCTCTTTAGCTGCTTTGCCTCGAAGGTGCTTCCCAGAGAACGGATCTTCTTTGTCAGGGCATCTGCCTGCTTTTCTTCCGTAAACTTGGAGGAACGGATGGCATCCACCAGAAGTTTTAATTCTCCTGTGGTGAACATGCGCTTTTTCAGATAGTACATGGTCACATTGCCTTCCCGTCTGGTCTCCAGTTCGTACCCCGCACTGCGCATACGGCTGCTGCCAAGGTAATTTAAGATGGCATCCATATCACGATAGATTCCCTTGCGCTCTGCCAGGATGTTGTATTCCTTTTCCAGTCGCTCTGTGAGTTCCACACGGGAGATGGCATGCTCTTCGTCGGTGTAATCCATCAGGATCTGCAGAACACAGAGTGTCTTCAGTTTCTGATCACAGCGTTCGGTTGATGCAGCTTGTGCCATAGATGCCTCCTTTTCTTAGGCTCCCAGTCCGAAGACGATCATTCC
>JAZUIK010000082.1:0-2558 GCA_045642205.1 Bianqueaceae bacterium | reverse complement strand
GAACTGCCCGAACTGATGCTGGAATTCTTCCCCATGATCTCTGATAAGAGAGAAGATACCATCGTTGCCGGCTTGTCCATGGGTGGATTTGGTGCCTTCAAACTGGGAATCAACTGTCCTGAGCGCTTTGGCTATGCGGCCAGCCTCTCCGGACTGCTGGATCCCGTCTGGGAGTATGAAAACAGAGATCGTTTCACCATGCATGAGAATAACTTTGGTACCATGGAAGAATTAAAGGGTTCCATCAATGATCTTCCCTGCATGCTGGAAAAGCAGATCGAAAAGGGCGTGAAGCTGCCTGATTTCTTCATGGCAGTGGGAACCGAAGATTTTCTCTATACCCCCAACGTATTGTTCAGAGATAAGTTTAAGGATAAGGTCAATCTGACCTACTTCGAAGAACCCGGTACCCATGAATGGGGCTTCTGGGATCGCAATATCCAGCGCGTGTTGAACTGGCTGCCTCTGGAAAATGATGGCAGTGTGATGAGAGTCTGAGAAAGGGAGGTAATGAACCATGGCATTAATGGAAGTTAAGTTTTATGCAAAGACCCTGGGTATGTGCACCAGCTGCTATGTGATCCTTCCTCAGAAAAGTCACGGCATCGGTGTTGATGGCGCGGAGACTGTCAGAGAAAAGTATCCGGTCCTGTATCTGCTCCACGGTGCTTCGGATGATCATACTATCTGGCTCCGTCGTACCAGTATCGAGCGCTATGTAGCCTCCATGGGTATGGCAGTGGTCATGCCGGAGGTACTGTTATCCCGCTATGAAAACATGCTCCATGGTCCGAAGTATCAGGACTATATCGTTAATGAACTGCCGGAGATCATGCAGAGTTTCTTCCCCATCTCCGATAAGAGAGAAGATAAGAATATCGCCGGATTGTCCATGGGCGGTATGGGTGCTTTAAAGATCGGTCTGCAGCATCCGGACAAGTATCAGAGCGTCGGTGTCTTGTCCTCCGGCAATCTGTTCTATCGCAGCGAGTCCCTTTCCCACGTGGTCAAGCCCCGTCCCTCCGGTGGAGTATCTCCCAGCGTAGCGATCTACGGAACGGATGATCAGAAGACCCTGCGCGGCAGTGAGTGGGATCCCTTCGTACTGGGTGAAAAGAATCTGAAAGAGGGCAAGGAAATGCCCCGCTTCTTCCATGCCTGCGGAACCGAAGATTTCCTTCTGGATTCTGCCCGCATTACGAAGGACTGGTTCGAAAAGAAGCACCCTGAGATCACCTATGAATACCACGAAGCACCCGGTGCTCATACCTGGGAATTCTGGGATACATGGATCCAGAGTTATCTGAAGTTCATCTGAGAAACACTGTTCCTGATAGATCGGGAGGTTAAAGAGGAATATGAAACAGACAACATTTACGTTCCCTTCGACGAAAGAAGGATTGCAGTTAAGAGCCATCGAGGTCCGTCCCGATGAGGAGATCCGAGGCGTAGTGGTCCTGGTCCACGGTATGGCAGAGCACAAGGAACGCTATCTGCCCTTTATGGAGTATCTTTCCACCATCGGATATGCATCCCTGATCTATGACCAGATCGGTCACGGAGAGAGCATCCTGGAAGAGGGAGATCTGGGATATCTGTACGGAAATGGCGAAGAGATCATGCCGGAGGATGTCCATAGAGCCGTGCAGGAAGCTAAGAAACGCTTTGAAGGCGCAAAGGTCCATCTGCTGGGACATTCCATGGGCTCTTTGATCGTCCGCACCTATCTGCAGAAATATGATGATGAGATCACTTCTCTGACCGTCAGCGGATGTGTTGCCAACAATCCGGCTGCGGGAGTAGGCAAGCTGCTGGCTACTCTGACCGGAAAGATCAAAGGCGTCCGCTATCGTTCTCCTCTGATCACACAGATCGCCTTCGGCAGCTACAACAAAGGCTTCAAAGATCCCAAGAGCACCAATGCCTGGCTCAATTCCGATGAGTCTCAGGTGGAGATCTACGATCAGGATCCTCTGTGCGGCTTTATCTTTACCACCGATGGCTACAGAGCATTGATGGAACTGATCCATCGCTGCTACGACGAAAAGCGATATGAAAAGAAACATAAGAACCTTCCCATCCTGTTCCTTTCCGGATCGGATGATCCCTGCTGCAGCGGAGAAAAGGGATTCCACGCAGCGGTAGACTTTCTGAAGGGTATCGGCTATGAGTCAGTTTCTGGTGTCATGCTCAGCGGCATGCGCCATGAGATCCTGAATGAGCCTGAAAAAGAGAAGGTCTATCAGTTGATCGCGGTCCATCTGGGAACAGCAGGAATGCAGTAAATGGCGGTTACAAGAGAATTAGAAGAGAGTACGATTATCAAGAATGGTCATTAAAAAGTTTTTAAAGAAATACGGATGGATGTATGTGCCGGGCATCTTCTTTCTGGTCCTTTGCGCCCGGATCACCAACTGGGGGCCCCAGGCCCTGGGTGTAGCCATCGATCTGTTAGGAGAAAATCCCATCGACAGAGCGAAGGTCATGCATGAGGCATGGATCATTGTCGCCATTGCCCTGGGAGTTTTCGGAACCCGCTTTATCTGGCGTATGTTCAT
>JAZUIK010000081.1:0-14097 GCA_045642205.1 Bianqueaceae bacterium | reverse complement strand
TGTTAGATGTGCTTGTAGTATCTGCAGCACTGTCCCTACCCATCAGGACTGTTTAACCACAGATGACAGAGCCGTAGGTTAGGCTGTACGCCCACGGGTGTCGTGACAGATCTAACGTAGTCAGTTAAGACTCAGGCTAGTTAATCAGGGCTGTTTTTCAAGCCCCCACTTCTTTAAGTGGTGGGTGATTGATCAGGCTTCACCTTTCAGTTCTTTCAGCAGTTTCTCATGGGAGGCAATGGCTCTTTCCATACGCTTGGCTTCTGCCTCGGGAGCTCCTTCAATGGCTTTCTTCAGTTTTTCCAGACGGATCTCGGCACTCTCGATCTCCATGGCGACTACAGACTGGTCCTGCAGACCGTAACCATGCATGGCAGAAAGATCTGCCTCCACCTGAGTATAAAAGGCTGAATTATTGGTCACGATGGACAGCGCCTTCGCTGCCATCAGGAACAGTCCGGCCACATTTTTTCCCTCTTCGATGCCCTTTAAGATGGCAATCTCCATGGTGGTATCGGATGTCTCCCCGACTTTCCAATCTCTATAGGTTTCTTTGTTTTCCATTTGCTCACTCCTGCTCTTTACGACAATATCGTCTGATCTATCTTATCTTTATCTGTTTCTGCTTATATGCTTCTGCGCTTCTCACAAGATGCCCCTCACAGGGTCAGTCTCGGCGCTCCGCAGTCCTCGCAGAACTTTCCTGTGTTTACTTTACCACAGGAGCATGTCCATTCTCGGGACACCGGCTTGGGTTCGCCACATTCTTCACAGAATTTTCCCGTATTTTTATGACCGCAGGAACACGTCCATTCATCTTTTTTCGCATATTTTTCCGGATGATGCTTGCGATCATACTCTTCTAGAGCCCTGGCCCTGATCTCCTCCTGAGCCCGATCCTGTGCGTCCATTTCCCGCTTGATCTCTTCCTTGCGTCTTGCCCAGAATTCTGCCTGGCTCATAGGCTCTTTTTGTTTGGCTGCTTCTTCCGGTGTCAGCGTATTCCTTCCGTAAAGTGCCTGGGCAGACATTCCCATTTTCGGAAGGGGCCGGTTGCCCTGCAGCTCGCAGTTGTCGGAATGGACAAAATTGCCGGTATCTCCCATCAAAATGGGCATCGTATAAAAATTATGTCCCTCGTTGGCAGCCGCGATACGCAGACTGTCTGCTTCCGCCTTGGTCAGATAGGCGTCGGCAAAACGAGGATCACACAGCATCTTGGTATGCTGTGCCTGCAGGATCATATTGGCTTCTGCACCTCTGATGTTGAAGACACTGAAGGAGATATCCACCAGAGAAAGGCCTCTTCTTGCCTCTTGAACCGCATTAAAGCACATTCTGATCTCCTCACAGATCGCCGGCATGACCTGGGTAATGGAAGAGAGCCTAAAACTGCGGGTGCTGAATATGTCACAGGCCTGTCTGAGCATGGAGATGATCTCCATTTCCAGCTGCTCCTGCAGATTGTGGGTAAAATAGACCCAGCCCACATTACCGGTAACGGACTTATACAGGACCTCCGGTCTGGACACCTTGAAAGTATAGTAACCCGCACAGATCAGATGGCAATCCAGATCCAGTCCGATCCCTTCATCCACAATACGGATCGGGATACCCGTCTCCGGCGTGCGGAAAGGATTCTGCATAATGGGCTTTGTATTGATATAGTAAACACGGTCCATGGTCCCCGGCGCATCACCGCCGTAACCGATCCTCTCCCACACCTGAGCAGCAGAATTCTTCAGACCGCCCTTTTTGAAGATGGGGACTGCCTTGGGATTGGAATACTCATAAGCGCCCGGTTCCGTAGCCACTGCCGTCACCGTACCTTCGGAGACAACGATGGCAGCCATACCATCGGCCACGATGATCCTGGAACCATCCGTGATCATATCGCTGCCGTTCTTGTTGCTGCTGTAGGGAGATACATGTTTGGTCTCTCGCTGTAAAAGGACATTGTTAGGCATAGAGTCACAGGTAAATATATCTTTCCATTGATCCGCCATAACACCGGAAACAGAACTGGAAATAGCACGTAAGATTCCCATCATTGTCCTCCTTGTCTTTCTTCACTACAGAGCCTCCAAAAGGCCACATTAATTCATTATTTTACCATATTTTCAACTATAAAAAAAGGTTTATAATATAGGGACATCTATTGAAAACCTCGCACCTTTGGAGGCTAACATGCACGTATTTAACAAACTGGCGGATCACTGGAAGATCCGTCAGGAAAAAACGCCCCGCCTAGGCAACCGTTACATTGTTCTTCTGACCATTACCTGGTTCTTCCTTTTCATCTGCAACTTCGGTTTCATCATGGGACTGGACGGAGTCTTTTACACCTCCCTTGGCAATGTCTTTGCGACCGGTCAGGGAAATGTGTCCCTCTTCACCACCTTCTCCAGTTTCTCCATGGCCATCACCATGCTGATCCTGGTCTATACGCTGGATACGATCGAATTCCATCATTTCATGATGATCGGTATTCCTTTGGCTTCCATCTCTACCGGATTGATGGCTATCGCACCGAATCTGGCTGTTCTGTATATCCTTGCTACGCTTCGCGGCATCGGCATGGGTATGTCCTGCGGCATCACCATGACCGCCCTGATCGCTAACTGGTATCGCCAGAAGCGCGCTGTCATTACCGGTCTATTGGTGGCTGTCTCCACCGGAGCCAATGCTCTCATGAGCACCATCATGGCCAACTTTATCGAGATCACCGATTACAGAGCAGGTTTTCTTCTGATCGGCGTCGTTGGACTTCTGATGGGAATGCCCGCTGCCATTTTGATGCGCAACACCCCTGCACAGTTAGGTCTCAAGGCTTATGGCGAAGATGAAGCTAATGCACTGGAAGCCGCTGAACTCGCAAGAGCGGAGGCTGTCGCCAAGGAGACTCATTCCGATGCCAAGCCCTTGAATCCCGCCTTTAAGGTCTTCACCCCTCTGGTCATTGGCATGCTCTTTGTCAACTTCTGTACCGTTGCTGTTACCACAGTCTCCAATCACTTCCCCGGCTATGCCATGACGCTGGGAAAATCCACCGTCTTCGGTGCGGAGATGATGACCGCCACTCTATTCGGCGCCATGTTCTCCCAGCTTTTCTGTGGCAGCATGATCGATAAACTGGGGGTCCACAAAACGGTTTTCATCACGCAGTCCATCAACATTGTCATCGCCCTGCTCCTGATGCTGAACAATGGTTCAGAGGTCCTCCTTCTGGTGATCTCTTTCCTTTTCGGTACAGTTTACTCCACCGCCAAGGTCAGCCAGAGTGAATGGTTCCGTTCCGTCTTCGGAAGAGAGAATTTTGCCAAAGCCATCGGTGTCATGAGCTTTATCGGTTCCTCTACTACGGCATTCTCTGTCGCTCTGATCGGTTTTGTCTATGACCTTACCGGTTCCTATGATTCGATCTACATCGGTGTCATGGTCCTGGATATCCTGACCCTCATCGGCTACTACTGGGTCGCTGTATATTTCGAAAAAAAGACCGGCCGTTCATTGATCCATATGAAGGCTGGAAATTAATTTGTTAACGTTTCGACATCTAACTGATTCCTGATGTACATATTTTGTTCACAGTTCTATCGTACTATTACATCATAAACTTTTTCATTTTTCTTCTAAAAAATCCCCGGTTGTACGAGTGGTGATCGTATCAACCGGGGATTTTCTTTTGTTGTTTGTGCCATTTGGGTCAGAGACAACCGGTTGTCACTGACCCAAATGGCTACATCAGATCATCGTGATCTCTTTTCTTCCCTTAGGATCCATAAACACGGTCTTTCCGTCTACGAAGCCTATGGTCTCTTCCATGTAAAAATGAACATCCTGATTATCCCACTCCGGAACCTGATCCTTTACGTTCAGTTCCAGGGCATAGCAAGTTCGATCCTTTAAGGGAAGTTCTCCTCTTAACGGAACAGGTCGCTGGGCATCGTAGAGTCCGAATAAGGGTCCGGCTCCGTGGCCATAGAATCCGATGGGATGGGTATAGAGCATAGGACAGATACCCTCCTTTTTTGCCTGCTCCATGCTGCCGAGGAAGATCTCGTCGCCGGTCTTATCCTCGATCATGTTTTCACAGACGATATCCTGGAAACGATTGCCCTTACTAAATCCTTCCAAAAGCCCCTCAGGAATGCAGGTCTCTCCTTCTTTCATAATGTATCCCAGTCTCTGAGAATCGGTACACAGTCCCAGATAGACCAGTCCCATGTCCGTATGGATCAGGTCGCCCTCCTGGATCACTTCACCAAAGAGCCTGCCGTTGGAACCCTTTCTCTGTACATCCACATCCGGAGAGAACCAGGCGGAAAATCCCATATCGTTGATTCTTTGAAGAATATACCACTCCACATCTGTGGTCGTGGTAACACCGGGGGTAATGACATCTCGGGAATAGGCTTCCTTCTGGATGGTCATGGCGATCTCATAGATCTTGGGATACATGGCCAGTTCTTCATCGATTCGAGTCTCCAGATAACGGATCGCAATGGGTGTATCCTCCAAAAGTTCCACATCCTTTATTTCCTCAGAAGCCTTTAACTGATCATACAGTCTCTTGCTGAGTCCATCCGCCATTCCGTTATTGGAGGACACGTTGACCGCGATGCGGCCATCCTTGTGCTCTGCGATCACACGGCGGATCGCATCCCATTGATCTTCTTTCTTTGGATCATATCCCTGCTCGTAGTACTCCAGCAAGAAACCATTAGGTCTGGAAAGGCTCAGGGCGCGGAATCCCTTCTCTTTTGTCAAAGAGAACATAACGCAGCTTGTGCGGGAAGCTGTTTTCTGCATCAGGGCAGGAGTAATGGTGCGAAAGACCGGATCTTCGTTATACTCGCCGCAAAGGATGATCCAAAGGTTCAGATCACACTCCTCCATCAGCTTCGGGACCAGTTCTTTGATCCTCTTACCGAGCCATTGATCCTGCAGGGTATATTGTTCCTTCATGGAAAGGATGTCTTTTTCTTTTGATAACATAGTGCTTTAACTAAATACGATACGGCTTCCTTTTTCGTCCTTGAGGACTTCCAGGTGGGTGGGGATATTTTCTTCCAGCAGGTGGACATGAGAGATGATACCGATGGTGCCGTTGCTCTTCTGTACGCTCTCCAAAACTTCCATGGCATCGTTGATGGAACTCTCGTCCAAGGTACCGAAGCCCTCATCGATAAAGAGCGCCTCGATCCTGACACCGGATTTCTGTGCCACGGTGGACATACCGATGGACAGTGCCAAAGAGACCAGGAACTTCTCTCCTCCCGAGAGCATGCTGACACTGCGTCCCTCATGTTGGGGAGAACGATTATCTCGGACCTTTAATGCCAGTCCTCGCTTATTGCCGCCGGTACGATCATCCGAACGGAACAGACGATATCTGCCGCCGTGGACCTTTTCCAACATACGGTTGGCCTCTCCAATCACCTGATTGAACATGATGGCAAGGACATATCGGGGAAGACCGATACCCGAGTCACCGCGGAGCTTTCTGGCAAAGGCCAGATCGGATTCTGCCTGTTCCAGGTGCTTCGTGTAGTGGTCGTAGTGTTTCTTCAGATCTTTGTTCTTCTTTGTCAGCCTGTCGATCTCTGATTTTAAAGAAGCCTGTTTTCTATTGAAGGAACTGACCTCGTCATGGATCTCTTTCTGTCTGAGATCAAACTGACTGCCATCCGGTTCTTTCTTTCCATTCAGGAGTGCGGTCTGTCTTGCAAGATCTTCCGTACTCTTTTTATCCTGTTCCTCGTAGCCGGAGATCTGTCTCTGGTACTTGGAGCGCTCCGCATCTTCCATCAGCTGCTGACGGATCTCCGCAGGAGAAGCATATCCCTTTTCCTGCATGGCCTTTTGAAGTGTCTTCTTCGCACTCTCCTTCTCACCCTCTGCCTTCAGGGCTTCCTTTTCTGCGATCGAGAGAGAGTTCTTTCCTTCGGTAAGACGATTAGCGGCTGTCTCCAGATTCTTGTTGAGACGCTCGGTCTCTTTCTCAAAGGAGGTAATCTGTCCCTGCAGCTCCGCGATCACTTTCTTTAGATCTTGTAAAGAAGCGATCCCCTCGATCATGTTAGAGGAGGCATTCTTTACCGCCGTATCGGCTGCGATCTGTTCTCCCTGAACTTTCTGCAGAGTAAGTTCCTTCTCCGCTTTTGCTGCCTGGTAGGTCTTACGCTTTTCTTCCGCCTCATTCCAGCGTTTCTTCTTCGTCTCGGCCCACGCCTCCTGCTCCTCCATCTGTTCCTTACTGATACTATCCGGAGCTTTCTTTGCAGGGTCAGGATGATGCACATTGCCGCAGACCGGACATTTTTCACCTTCGACCAGACTGGTGGCGATCTCACCGTAGATGCCATTTAAATACAGCGTACGGTATTCCAGCGCCTTCTTGCTTTCTTCGTTGTATACACGGAGTGCTTCATTAGTGGCAATCTCCGCCTGTTTCAGATTTCTATCTGCTGTATCGGTCTCTGCCTTAGCTCTTACAAGCTGCTTTGTCTTTTCAGAAAGTTCTTCTTTCAGTCTTCCGATGGTCTCATAGGTATCCAGTTTTCCGTTATACAGACCGATGGTGGTCTGCAGACGGGTCACGGGAGAGTTCTCTGTATGTTTCTTCAGGTTCTCTCTGGCAAGCTGTTCTTTTGCCTCCAGAGCCGGAATCTCCTTCTGCTTTTCTTCCAGGGCCTTCTTTCGATCAGCATCACTCTTTGCTGCACGATCATACTCTTCCAGCAGGGGCCTCAATGTCTCTGCCTTCTCTGCCAACTGTAAACGTGTGACGTGTGCTTCGTAGACATCTCGGTAGACCAGGACCTTCTTTCGGTCCGCTTCATATTGATGAAGGAGCTTAAACTGCTCACCCAGAGCGATATCCTCGCTTAGCTTCTTCGTCTTCTCTTCTCCACGAAACGCTTCATGGTCCTTTAAAGACTCTTCCTGTTCCTTTTTGAGGTTCTCGATCGTCGCTTCCAGCGCCTCCATGGTATCAAGACCATCTTCAGCAAGAGAGATCTTTACTGTATTCTTTTCATCATCCAGTGAACGTTTCCATTCATTGGCGCTGTCAAAGAACTGATTGACATAGCTGTTCCAGACGCCTGTAGCAAAGATCTTTCGAAGGATCTGTTCCTTCTCATCGGACTCTGCGGTCAGGAATCGCTCAAACTGTCCCTGAGGCAGCATCATGACCTGACGGAACTGTTCCTTATCCAGTCCCACCAGTTCCTGTGCCTTACTGTTAAGATCTGCCTTCTTGGGGTTCTCAAACAAGGGGACAATAGTGCCATCCGGCATGATCTCTCCGGCTTCATAGCTGTCGGAGAAGTTGGTGCGCTTCATTACTAAACTGCGACTAAAACGGTAAGTATGACCATTGACCTCAAAGGTCAGAGAGACCATGGTGGGGTCATCCTTCTCCGCCTGGTTGCAGCGCCATTCCTGCAGATCATTTCTTCCTGTCTTGGTCTTGTCACTGTCCCCGCTGCCACCGCCATATAAAGCGAAAGTCATGGCATCAAAGATGGTCGTCTTACCGCTGCCGGTAGGTCCCTTGATCAGGAACATCCCCTGCTTCGCCAACTTTCCAAAGTCGATGGTCTGTTTTTCCTTGTAGGGTCCGAAGGCCTGTAATTCCAATAAGATCGGTCTCATCTCTCTTCACCTTCTCCCTTTCCTTCTACTTTAGCAATAGCCTCCCGGAACAATCCTCTCAGATGTTCATCCGCTTCTTCGCCTACCACTTCACGGCAGAAATAGCGAAATACCTCTAAGGGATCCGTCTCCAGTTTCTCCAGTTCTTCCATGGTCATTCTGACGCCGGATTCCTCCCCTTCAAAGGTCTTGCCGGATACATCCAGAAGCTGAGGGAATACCTCCCTTAAGTGACTTAAGGTCTCCAGACCCACATAGTGATCCGTGATCTTTAATCGGACATAGCCGTTTCTTACCTTGTCATCCAGTTCCATGGCTAAGATCTCATCCAGTTCTCCCTCTAAGGTGGTACGCTGGTTCAGAAGATCCAAAGGTACGATCTCCCTTTCCATGGTCTGTGTATCGATCAGGGTTACGCTCTTTACCTGTGTCTCTTCTTTTCCAAAGGCATAGGGCATGGGTGTTCCGGAATATCGGATAGTGTCCGTAACATCATAGGGCTTATGGATATGTCCCAGAGCGACATAGTCAAATCCGTCAAACACAGAGGCGCTCACCTGGGTCGCCGTGCCGATCTCTGCTGCACGGTCGCTGGTGGAGGTCTCAGCACCGGAAATAAAGGCATGGGAAATGATCACATGCTTTTTCCCGGGAACAAAGCTGTCTCTGTACACATCCAAAACGACCTGATACGCCTCTTCCATAGAGGTGATCTGTTCTGCCTTTTCAGGATAGATACTCTTCACCTTTGCCTCCGTGATCCATGGAAGCAGATAGATGTCTGTATCTTCAAAGCTGACACAGGCGATCTCCTTTTCCAGTGCTCCCTGGACATGGAGTCCCGCCTTGGCCAAAAGGTCAGAGCAGCTGGAAAGGCGTTCTGCACTGTCGTGGTTTCCCGCGATCATGAGTACCGGTACCTTCAGATCCATACAGATCCTGGTCATGGCTTCATCATACAGTTTGATAGCCTCTGCACTGGCTACGCTGCGGTCATACACATCGCCTGCGATCAGAACCGCATCGACCTTCTTTTCTTCGATGATCCTGAGGATCTCTTCGATAAAATGGACCTGGTCATTCTTAAGTGAATGCTCTCCCTCTGAGGCACCAAGATGCCAGTCAGATGTGTGTAAAAGTTTCATATGGTCTCCTAAAACGATCAGTATATAAATATTTGAGTATAGTAGTTTTCGTTAGTATTTTTATTATATCACAGGCACCCCTTTCAAACCAAACGACGCCGTTATACTCATAGTATAAAACGAACCCCTCTTCCAGTCATGGAAAAGGGGTTCGATCTCATCTATTCAGTTTGATTTACAGAAAAAACTGATTATGCTTTAATGAACGCGTCACGGGCCTCCGTAACCTGACGGATATGGGAATCCACGGTGGTGCAGCAACCGCCGACACAGTCAGCACCGGCTTCCATGAACTTGGTAGCATATTCTCCGAAGGAAAGTCCATCGGGAATACCGGACCAGGTCTTGGTCACCGCATTGTAGGTCTCACCGCTGTTGGGATAGACCGCAACAGGAATATCGATGTTGGCCTTGAAGTCCTTGATCAGGGAGACGATGTGCTTGGGAGCGGTGCAGTTGACACCGATCATCTTGCAATGGGGATGATCCTTAAATGCCTCGCAGACCTCCTCGATACTCTGACCTGCGTTGGTGTGATGGCCATCGCGGCAGGAGAAGCTGACCCAGTAGTCAGCCCCCTTCTCTTCGCAAAGATCACAGGCAATAAGCGCTTCTCTTAAAGAAGGCTGGGTCTCGATCAGGATCACATCCGGATCCTCTTCCAGAAGAAGATCCATACGCTTTACATAGAACTCCTTCAGTTCCTCTTCCGTGATGGCATAGGCACCGGTGTACTCGGAACCGTCAGCCAGATATGCACCGTAAGGGCCCATAGCAGCCAGGCACAGGGGATACGCTCTTCCACTGTCCTTACCTTCAGCCTCCCACCAGTCAGCGATGGCTTTCTGGCAGATGGTGACGGAACTCTTGATGATGCGCTCTGCATCTTCCAGAGAATAACCATTCTCCAAGAGTCCGGGAATCGTAGCCTGGTAACTGGAGGTGATCAGTGCGTCGGCACCAGCCTTCAGATAGCCCATATGTGCCTCATAGATCTTGTCCGGCTGATCAGCCAGTACCTTCGCGGTCCAGAGACGATGGTTGATATTGCATCCCAGCATTTCCAGAGCGGAACCGGTAGCTCCGTCCAGCACCATGATCTTGGACTGTTTAAGAGTTTCTGCGATAGTCTTTTTCATATTTCCCTCAATAGTATTCAGTAGTTTTATGCGCTAAGCTGTCTTATCGGATGACCTTGCGGAAGAAGTCCTTCGCACGCTCGGTCTTGGTATGGTCGAATACTTCCTCGACGGTACCCTCTTCCGTAATGACTCCATCCCACATGAACAATACACGATCGGATACCTCACGGGCAAAGCCCATCTCGTGGGTAACGATCACGATGGTCATACCGGAATCTGCCAGTTCCTTGATAACGTCCAGAACCTCCATGACCATCTCAGGGTCCAGCGCACTGGTAGGCTCATCGAACAGGATGATCTCAGGCTCCATAGCCATGGTACGGACAATGGCGAGACGCTGCTTCTGTCCACCGGAAAGCTTGGTGGGGAACTCATCTGCCTTATCAGCCAGACCGACACGCTCTAAGAGAACGCGGGCCTTCTTCTCTGCTTCTTCCTGAGTCATCATCTTGTTGGTGACAGGAGCAATGGTAATGTTTTCCAGAACGGTCAGATGGGGGAAGACATTGAAATGCTGGAAGACCATACCGATACGGCGGCGATGCTCCGTAACGTTGACTTCCTTGCTCATCAGGTCCACACCATCAAAGTAGATGTGTCCGGAGGTGGGCTGCTCCAACAGGTTCATGCAGCGAAGGAAGGTACTCTTTCCACAACCGGAAGGTCCGACGATGGTGACAACTTCTCCTTCACGGATCTCCTGGTTCAGCCCCTTCAGGACCTCCAGATCTCCGAAATTCTTCTTTAAGTCTACGATCTTAAGGATCGGCTCTTTGGTCATATTATCGCTCATTCTGCTTCAGTTTCCTCTCAAAAATCTGGGTCAGCTTAGACAGGGTCACTGTCAGGAACAGGTAGATCAAACCGGAGATCATCAGAGGTTCTACCGCAAAGAAGGTAGCGGACTGGACCTTTTTATAGGCCGTCATCAGCTCTCCGATGAAGAAGGTAGATGCCAGAGAAGTCTGCTTGATCATAACAATGACTTCGTTGCCGAGGGCGGGCAGGATGTTCTTGATAGCCTGAGGGAAGATGATCTTCAGCATGACATTCTTGGGTGTCATACCAAGGCTGATGGCAGCCTCTCTCTGACCGGGATCCACTGCCTGGATACCTGCACGGATGATCTCTGCGATGTAGGCACTGGCGTTAACGATCAGTGCCAGAAGGATACAGATGATATCCGGGATATCGGAAAAGATATTTGGAAGGACAAGCCAGAAGAAATACAGCTGCAGAAGAAGGGGCGTACCGCGGATGATCTCTACATACGCACTCACAACACCGTTGACGATCTTGTTCTTGGACATCTTTCCCAGAGCGACCAAAACGCCCAGGATACTACCCAGAAGCACGGACACGAAGGATAACCAAAGAGTATCCCACAGACCGATCAGATAGACCATTCCGTACTTATCCAGGATCTTGATAATTGTCGAAATCATGTTGAAATTCCTTTACTCACTACGATCGGAACCCTCGTTCCGACCCTTATTTTATGGAGGTCTTAACCGCAGAAAACTGCACAGCATGAGGCTTTCATGCTGTGCAGTCTCCTATTATGACTGATATCCCTATCAGTTAGTTTCGTTTCTGAAAAGCTCGATCAATCCAGAAGTCCCAGCTGCTTAGCCTGCTCAGTAGCCTCATCCAGCCACTGATCGTACAGACCCTGTGCGATGACCTCAGCGATGATCTCGTTCAGTCTTTCCTTCAGTTCGGTCTCTCCCTTGGGAACAGCGATACAGTTGCCGGACTTACCCTGAACGAAGATGGGCTCTGCAACTGCCAGAGCGGGATTGGATTCAACCCACATCTCACCGTTGGGAACGGATACAGCAACAGCATCAACCTTGCCTGCATCCAGTGCCAGAACAGCGTTGTTGATCAGATCGTAGGTAACGAATTCGCAATCCTGAGGAAGCTGAGTGGTAGCGTAGGTTTCCTGAAGAGTACCACTCTGGAAACCAATGCGCAGACCGGAGAAATCTTCCAAAGAATGGAACTTATCATAGTCCTCTGCACGGACCAGGATACCCTGATCGGAACCAGCCTTGTAGATCTCGGAAAGTTCCATGGACTGCTCTCTCTCTTCGGAGTAGCCAAGTCCTGCGCAGGCCATATCGTACTTACCGGCGGTAACACCGGTCAGAACAGCTGCCCACTCCAAAGGAACGATCTCCAGCTCAACACCAAGCTCCTTAGCGATATATCTTGCCAGCTCCATGTCAGCGCCCTTGAACTGAGCCTGACCGGATTCGGTATTGTCGATGAATTCATAAGGTGCGAAATAAGGTTCGCAAACGTTCGTGATCTTTCCCTCAGCAAGGATCTTCTCCAGACGGTTGTCTGCAGTCTTCTTACCACAGCCGGTAAGGAACAGGGAAAGGACCAGTACAAGGACAAGTGCTTTTGCAAGCGGTTTTACGGTTTTCATGTGATTTGACCTCGATTCGTCTAAAACTTTATGCTCGATACTATACCAAAAAGATCCGCTTTTTCATAATATCGAAGTATTATTTCGAGATATAGATTGAATCTATAGCAATTTACTCTATCTTAGAGTTCCTTGATCAGTGCAGGCTCGATGATCAGATCCAGTGCGGAAGCACCCATGCACTTAGCTCCGATATGCAGCTGCTTATGAGCATGCTCGGAATCGGCGACCTCAAGGAAAGCGGCATCATGAGTATGCGCGGGAGAGACCTCGGAGGTACCCATGTAGGTGTAGCAGGTGGGAACCGCATAGGATACATTTCCGATGTCGGTGCTGCCTGCACCATGATAGATGCTGGAACTGCCCTGAGACTCCAGGCCAAAGCCCTCCTTCAGGTTGTGTGCCATCATCTCTACCAGCTTGGCATTGTTGCGGATATCGTAAGTGGTGAAGCCCTCGCGGGTAACCTTCAGCTCCGTACCGGTCATCAAGGCAGCACCCTTGGCCACATTGACGACTTTCTCGTTGACCTCTTCCAGATAATCCTTGTTGCCGGCTCTGGTATACATCTCCATGGATGCATACTCGGGAACGACGTTGCTGGCTCTTCCACCGTTCATGATATATCCGTGCAGACGGACATCACTGGTCACATGCTGACGGAGGCAGTTGATACCGGCAAAGGTCAGGTTGACTGCATCCAGTGCATTGATACCCAGTTCAGGAGATCCTGCCGCATGGGATGCACGGCCAAAGAACTCAAAGATATAACCGGCATTAGCAAGCGCTACGGGATAGATGTTGGTATTGACGCCCAAATGCATCTGGAAGACCGCATCGATGTCATCGAAAGCTCCCTTGGCTACCAGATCCATCTTACGGCTGGTACTCTCCTCTGCGGGAGTACCCATGTAAACGACACGGCCCTTCAGTCCCAGTTCCACCACGGTCTCTTTCAAAGCTACAGCCGCAGCGAAGGTGCTGGCAGCGATCCAGTTGTGACCGCAGGCATGACCGTTCTCGTCATTGTTTGGGCCATAGCCGGGAAGAGCATCATACTCTGCCAGGAAAGCGACGGTAGGACCATCACCGGTGGAGAACTCCGCACGGAAAGCGGTCTCCATATCACAGTAAGGCTTCGTTACGGTAAATCCTGCCTTGGCGATCTCCTCTACCAGATACTGAGAGGAAATGAACTCTCGATCACCCAACTCGGGGTGTGTAAATACGAAGGTGCTGACGGCTTCAAACCACTTGGCACCCTGATCTTCCTTTGCAAAAAGGACCTGTTTCTGCGCTTCGTTCTTCAGCATAGTCTTATCTCCTAATCTCTATAGGATTTCCCTTGGGGAACTCCCTTTCAGGAAACATTTAGATGATCCATTTTTATACTGCCGTTTCTATAGGAAAGACAGTCATGCATACAGAATATACATCCTGTTTATTGTACTCCTTCCTTAGTAAGCATGACAATCAACGCGTTGCATAAATTGCGCAGTAAAAAGAAAGTTAGGCGTTGTTATTTTCCCCTGTTGTCCCTGTATTCTCTTGTCAAAACCCGATAAACTGATCACAACCCTCAGAGTGTTCATGGGTTTTGAATACTCTGTACATAACCACTCAGACCTATAGAAAGGAGCACTGAAAATGAAAAAGAACTTCAAGTTTCCGGTACTCTACTGTCTTTGCGGCATTGTCGCTCTGGGCATTA
>JAZUIK010000080.1:0-4223 GCA_045642205.1 Bianqueaceae bacterium | reverse complement strand
TTAACCACAGATGACAGAGCCGTAGGTTAGGTTGTACGCCCACGGGTGTCGTGACAAATCTAACGTAGTCAGTTAAGACTTAGGCTAGTCAATCAGGGCTTGTTTCCAAGCCCCCACTTCTTTAAGTGGTGGGTGATTGACCAGGATCTCTTTCTTGATACCCTTATTCAGGATATTCTGATAATCCAGATACTCGTAGATCTCTTCATCAAAAATGGGATCAAATTCCTGCAGTTCAGCCAGAGTCAGATCTTCAATGGCTTTGCCCTGGTCCTCGCAGCCGATAACGATGCGGCCAACGATACCGTGCGCATCACGGAAGGGAACGCCATGGGCTACCAGGTAATCGGCTACTTCGGTAGCATTCAAAAAGCCCAGACGAACACTCTTCTTCATGACATCCTCACGGACCTTCAAGGTGGACATAACGCCAACCATGATATTCAGGCAAGCCTTCAGAGTGTCGACTGCATCGAAGAATCCCTGCTTATCCTCCTGCATATCCTTGTTGTATGCCAGAGGAAGACCCTTCATGGTGGTCAGAAGTCCCATCAGGGAACCGAAGACTCTGCCGGATTTACCGCGGACCAGCTCGCAGGCATCATTGTTCTTCTTCTGAGGCATGATGGAAGATCCGGTAGCATAGGCATCATCGATGTCTACAAAACGGAACTCTGCGCTAGACCAGATGATCAGCTCCTCACTGAGGCGAGAGAGATGCACCATGATGATACTCATATCACTCATGAGTTCCAGCAGGTAATCACGGTCGGATACACCGTCCATAAAGTTATCGACAGGCTTCTTGAAACCAAGTTCAGCTGCGGTCTGGTTACGATCCAGGTTATGGGTGGTTCCTGCCAGAGCACCACATCCTAAGGGGCTCTCGTTCAACAGGTCCATAGCATTTTCCAGACGCTTTGCATCGCGAGCGAGCATGTTCTCGTAGGCATTCATGTAGTACTGGAAAGTGACGACCTGTGCTCTTTGCAGATGGGTATAACCGGGCATCAGACAGGGATACTCTGCTCCCTTTTTGCCGATGGCATCCTTCAGGTTCAGGACCAGCTCCTTTAATTCAGCAGCGGTCTCACGGGCATACAGACGCATGTCCACAGCTACCTGATCGTTACGGCTTCTTCCGGTATGCAGACGCTTACCTGCATCACCGAGGCGCTCGGTCAGTTCGGTCTCTACGAAGGTATGGATATCCTCGGCATCCTCTGCTTTTCCGGAAAGGATCAGCTTACCTTCCTCGATATCGGAAAGGATCTCAGCCAAAGTTACTGCGATCTGATCTGCTTCTTCCTGAGG
The DNA here is from genome assembly GCA_045642205.1 of Bianqueaceae bacterium. Taxonomy (GTDB): domain Bacteria; phylum Bacillota; class Clostridia; order Lachnospirales; family Bianqueaceae; genus RUG760. The sequence goes on along the minus strand of JAZUIK010000080.1, from coordinate 2,909 downwards.
GATAATCCCCTGCTTGCCCAACATGTGTGCATGAGCGATACTGCCGGTAATATCCTGCTTGTACAGACGATAGTCAAAGGGGAAGGAGGAGTTGAAATCCTCCATGCTCTTGTTTTCTTCACTGCGGAAACGTCCGCCCCAAAGTTTTGCCATTGGTTTGTTCTCCTGTTCAATGGTGTATTAGTATTTCAGATTGATGACCACGATCTCGGGTCTGATTCCAAGACGGGGGCCGCCAAGGCCCTCGCTGATGACCATGTTGGTGCGATCCTTGGTAAACAGTCCCTTAAAATAACGAGGGAACAGTCCCTGATCCGGTGCCAGAAGACGGATCTTCTTTCCCAGTTTGATCAGCCCGCCATGGGCATGTCCTGTCAGCACCAGATCCATTCCTGCCTTGGCATAGAGCTTGAAAAGTTCCGGACGATGGGCGATCACAATGCGCAATGTCTCATCTTCCGGTGTATTCATAGTAGAAGCACTATTCAAGGTCTCTCCGTTTCTACCAGTCTTCATGGCATCCTTCAGTTCTTTGAGCATGCCCTTCAGTTCTGCCTGTCGCTTCGTTTTATTGTGTCCGAAGTAATAACTGTATCTGGTGGTCAGACCGGTCAGTTCCAGTCTCTTTCTTCCCAGCTGCAACGTTTCCGTTTCATTCTGCAGGAAGGTAACGCCCAGCTCTGTCAGATCGTTGATCATTTTTGTTCTGCCAAAAGCATGGATCTCATGATTTCCCAAGTTAGAGTAGGTGGGAGCGACCTCTGCCAGGACTCTGGCGGCATCTCTGACAGACTGTGCATCGTAGTCTTCGTAGTTGATACGGACCCAGTCTCCTGCAAAGAGGATCAATTCCGGACTTAGATTGCGGATAGTTTCTCCCAGACGCTCCTGTCTGGATCCGAAGCGATGGGCATGCAGATCCGACACCAGAACGATACGCAGGGTCTCTCCGCGGTCTCCCTCTTCCAGGGTCTCCTTGCGGTCGAGATAACTCTTCGTTTCCACCACATATTCGCTCACCGTCAGTTCATCCATGCCGGGGATATAATTGATACCCTCGATCACGGTTCCTGCGATCCTGTTAAACATTTTCGGCAAACTGACGCGAAAGTATTCCTCGCCGCTGGCCTTGATGGTCTTGCGATTATATTCCTTACCCAAAGGTCAGGTCTCCTTTATTCTATGCTGATATCATCAGTTAATGGGCATACTAACCCAATTTATAATGATTTATCAGTATACCATAAAATAAGAAGCAAAGTCATCCTTTTTTACTGCCATGACAAGGATTTCGTTTCATAATTCAAAAGAGATCTGTGAACTTCTCCACAGATCCCCCAAAACTATTTGTCATTTTGCAGCATGAGCTTTTTCATTTACGCCTGCATCACCTGCTGCTTTTCTTCCTTAGAAGCGCGTACCAGGGCAATAATATCCTTGGTCAACACGATGGGAAGGGCGATCCAGCCGATGATCATGGCTACCAGCAGCAGGATCAGCATCCAGGTAAGAGAATTAGAGATGATAACACTCTTCATGGTTCGAAAACCAAAGGGGATTCCTGCAAGGAAGAGTCCCATGAACCAGGAACCTCCGCCAAAATCATTGCTGAGCAGTGCCATGGCGGCCACACAGCAGATCAGGATAACACCGATGTGCTTGGTCAGGTTCCAGATGGCTGCAGACTTGGTAAGAACGACAACTTCCTGAGCGTTTGCATTAGACATTTTCTTAGACATTTGATTTCTCCTTTTCCTTCGGGTTTTCCCGACATTCCATTTTGTTTAAGGCACTGAATCCATCGTTGTTTATCGTGATCGTTTCAGTTTTCCTCTTTCTGATATCCAGACGAACCCGCTCAGGCAAACGCTTAATGGTTTTTTGATTTTTTCTAATAAATTTCACTTTTTGTAAAAAAAGAGTGCCCTGAGTTTCCTCAGAGCACTCTTTTCAATGCAACCATCAATATACCTTGCCGGCATCGACCCATTCATAAGAGCTGACATAATCGACATAGACCAAGTCAAATCCCGCACCTACCGTCTGAATATACCAGTCATCGCACTTGACGCAGGTATGTCGAAATCCTTTGTACAGATGCATATAGTCACCGGCTTCCGTTCCGATCAATCCACGCATCTGGGAGTCATACTGCGCAGGATCAATATACTCGACGGTATTATCACCGATCAGCATAAACTGCAGAAACTCGCCACCATCTTCGCTGTATTCATGCTCGCATGCGACTGCGGAACTATCATCCGCTGCCTCAGTCTCCGTTTCCAACACTTCCGTAACTTCCTCAGGAGAACTTTCCTCGACTTCACCGACCTCTTCCGCTTCTTCCTCATCAGCGATCACTTCTGCTTCGGTCTCTTCCGGTTCCAGCTCTTCCAGTTTCTGCTGGAGCAGTACTTCTTTCTGCTGGGCGTACTCTTCCTGGGTCATGGGTTCGTAGTTATAGACCGTAACTTCCATAGCACCGTAACTGTTGTGGTACCTGGTATAGATCGACTTGGCAATATTACCGGATCCACCGTACTCATAGGTGTATGTTTCCCAGGTATCCACTCCATATTCTTCGCTGAAGGTGTGGGATTCCATGGTCACCATCTGTCCCTTTTCATTGTAGGTAAAGGCGACCTCAGTGACGACCGTTCCATCCTCGTAGTGGACTGTTTCCGTATATCCAGCCAGAGTACCATCCTCATTGACGTCGTATTCGAAGATTCGTGCAGGACCTCCGTCTTGGGTTTTAGAGATGATACGTCCCTCTTCATCGTATTCATAGGTAAAGTCATTGTCAAACACCGTGTCTTCATTGATGGATCTTATGATAGTAGGATCTCCCATCTCATCATATTCATAAGACATATAGCCGATCTCTTTTGCACCCTGTTTATAGGTAG
>JAZUIK010000079.1:0-9059 GCA_045642205.1 Bianqueaceae bacterium | reverse complement strand
CGCTATCAGGAAGCATCCAAAGGTCCAGGGCATGGTCCTTCCCAGTCCGTCCAAATCGTAGATGTACTCTCTTTCGGTCATATGGAGCACCGCACCGGCGGCAAAGAAGGCCAGGATCTTGATCTCCGCATGGAACGCCATGTGCATCAGACCACCACACATTCCGGCCTCGCTCATCATAAAGACACCCACTAAGATGTAAGAAAGGTTGGCCACGGTGGAATACGCAAGACGTCTCTTCCAGTGACTTTCCTTAACAGCCATAGAAGCACCATAGACGACCGTAAACACAGCAAAGCCCATCAGTACCGTCTGAGCCCAACTGCCGCGCAGCACCTCGATGCCGTAAGCGTAGTAGGTAAGTCGGATAATGGCAAAGACACCGGATTTAACGACAGCCACCGCATGGAGTAAGGCTGTAACCGGCGTGGGGGCTACGCTGGCTTTGGGAAGCCATGCATGCAAGGGAAAGATCGCTGCCTTGACACCGAAGCCAAAGGCACCCAGGACGTAAAAGATCCTGGTAATATCGTCGCTGTGGACCTTGTCTCTTCCAAGGGTCAGATAGATCATGGAAATGAGAGCAAAGGCGGCGCCGCCTAAGGAGATCGCAAAATATCCCCTGGCTGCACGGATGGCTGCTCTGGTCCTGGTATGCATGACCAGAGGCACCGTCGTCAGAGTCAACAATTCGATAAAGCAATACAGAGTAAACAGATTGCCCGACATGGTCACACCTAAGGTGACACTGTATGCCAGACAGAAGAAAGAGAAGAAGACATTCTGTCTCTCATCCTCTTTCAGATATTCAAACGCATAACTGACCGTCATAGGCCAGAGTGTTGCCACGATCCCTGCGAAGAATCGTCCCAGTGCGTCAAAACGCAGTGCAAAGACGAACTCCTCCGTGAAGGGGATCAGGGCGATCTCTTCACCGGATCCCTTCAGTATCAGGATCCATGTCAGTACCGACGTTACCATCGTGACGATGGCAACATAGATCCGGACCGCTTTACGAGAGCGGATCTTGGTAGATGGCAGGATCGTACCGAAGATCAAAGGCAGAAGAAGATCGATCAAAAGCCAGATCGGATGCATAGACACCTCTTAATCAAAACAAAAGTCTAGGCGGATAAACAGATCCTTATCCTATCATCATGGCGGAAAGAGCTGCAAAGAACTCTCTTAAGGTTCCGCTCATAAGGCCAAGGATCAGAGAAAGGATCGCCAAAGAGATCAGCGGCACCTTCATCAGAAGACCACCCTCTTTGTTTGCATCCGAAGGATTCTTTTCTTTATAGTCTTTTCCGGGGAAGAAACCATCCACCGTGATGGGCAGGAGATATCCTGCTGTCAGAAGGGCCGAGATCAGAAGGATCACCGGGCCAAGCCAGTTCAGTACAGAAATACCTGTCTGTAAAGAGCCCTCCGCCAGATACCACTTGCTGACAAATCCGGCAAAGGGAGGGATACCGATCAGGGAAAGGGATGCCAGAGTAAAGGCACCCAGGGTCCAGGGCATCTCCTTACCGATACCCTTCAGTTCCTTCACGTTGTGGTAACCCTTATTGAAGATAAAGGAACCGGCCACAAGGAAGAGACAGATCTTGACGGTACCGTGGAACAGCACCTGCATGAGTCCGCCGGTAATGCCATCTGAGTTCATCAGAAAAAGACCAAAGAGTACATAGGAGATCTGGGAAACGGAAGAATACGCCAGACGTTTTTTCATGACATTCTCTCTGTATGCCATCATGGAACCCATAAAGACTGTCAGAAGAGACAGACTGAGCAAAGTGATCTGGACCCAGCTGCCAACGAGAAGCTTAGTCCCTGCGGAGAAGTAGATCAGCCTGATAATAGCAAGAACACCGGCTTTGGTAATGATACCGGAAAGGACCGCACTGCCGGGTGCCGGAGCTACAGGGTGGGCTGTGGGCAGCCATCCGTGCAAGGGATACATACCTGCTTTAGCACCAAAACCGACAACACCTAAGAATACCATGACCATGATGAGTGTCTCATGTCCCTGAAGGGCTGCCTGGTTCAGACTGCCACCGGGAGTAAACATCATGGAATCACTGAAGACAGATAAGGTGAAGATGCAGCCAAGAGCCAGAAACGCACCGGCTACGGAATAGAACAGATACTTAAGGGCCGCGTTGATGGATTCCTTTGTCCTCTCATGCAGTACCATGGGCATGCTCAGCAAAGTGATCATCTCAAAGAAGAAGTACATACCGATCAGGTTGGAGGACATATCCATACCCATCAAGGCACCCAGTGTCAGAAGGAAGAACAGGAAGAAGGTGTTCTCAGAAAAAGCACCTTCCTTCTCTTCGTGCTCCATATAGCGGAAAGAGAAGAAACCTGCCGCCAGGAAACCAAAGGCAGCCAGCACCACAAAGACTTTCGATAATCCATCCACCTTTAGGGTAACTTTTAACTGTTCGCTCATGGCGATCAGAGTCAGTTCCTTCGGATCCATAAAGATCAGGATCGTCGTCAGAATTGCTTCTAAGACCAGACTCACCCCAACGATCGTAAGGCGCTTTTTTCTGTTCGTTACACGAAACAGCGGCAGAGAGATTCCTGCCAGTGCAGGCAGTAAGATCACTGCCAACATCAAAATGTTTGTCATGTTGTTGCTCCTTAGAACACATTGACCGCTTCTGCAAGAAGGGCAATGAAGGATTTGGAAGACACACCGAAGATCAGATTGATCAGGATCAGAACAAATACCGCAATGGTAAAGGCCTCCTGACCCTTAAAACCAATGATCTCACCGGTCTCTTTCTCACTTCGTGTATAGATACGAAGGACCGTACGGGCGAAATACAGTGTATTCAATACGGTAGAAACAGCCAGTACCAATAGTGCGGGGATCATCTTGAGCACGGAAGCTCCGATGGCGGCCGAACCGAAAAGATACTTGGAGATAAAGCCCATGGTCAGAGGAAGGCCGATCATACTGAAGGCTTCATAGGAGAAGGCGACACCCGCGATGGGGTTCTTATAGCCTGCTCCCTGCAGGTGCTTGAACTGTTTCTTTCCACCCATGGAATCGCTGAGGATACCGGCGGAAAGGAACACACCTGGCTTCGTAAAGGCATGGACAAGGATATGATAAAGAGCTGCTTCCATTCCCAAAGTAGCAGACAGACCGATACCCATGTAGATATATCCGATCTGTGCAGCCGAGGAAAAGGCGGTCATACGGAGGATATTATTCTCTCGGATCGCTCCGATGGAACCGACCACGATGCCGGTCATACCCATGACAAAGACCACATTCTGGATACCGGACTGGTAGAACACATCCGTACCGAATACATCAAAGATGATCTTGATCAGGAAAAAGATATAGCCTTTGGAGATCAATCCGGAAAGGATCGATGAAGCCGAGGGGATCGCCGCACCATAAGTATCTGCCATCCACAGATGGAAGGGACACAGGCCTGACTTGATGGCCAGACCCACAGTGATCAGACACATGGCGGTAAGAAGAGGCAGACGATAGGTCCCCTCCTGCCAGAGCACTCCTACCGCTTCTTTCAGATTCGGCATCAGAAGGTGTCCCGTAATGTTATACAGGAAGATGACACCGAATAAGAACAGACCGGAACCAATCAGAGAAAAGATCATGTATCGTACGGAAGCGACCGTCGTCTTTCCGTTACGGCGGATCATCAAGATACCGCAGCCCGCCAGGGTGCAGATCTCGATAAAGACATAGCCGGTAAAGATATCATTGGTAAATACCAGTACCAGAAGGGCCGACTGGATCAGATCGGTCATGACATAGAAGTAGTTGCCTCTCTTTTGCGCCACACGCTCATTCATCATGGTCCTTCCACCGACTAAGATCAGAAAAAGGATCAGAGAAAAGCAGGCAGAGAAGATGCTTTCCATGGGACTGATACGGATCTCGTTTCCCCAGGGATGAGGAAAATGGCCCATAATATACGTCACTGCCTGTCCCTTTAAAGCAAAGAAAAGGACTGTGTTGGCAATGGCGGATAAAAGAGGTAATGCCAGAGAGACTAATCGGGCTCCTCTTCTTGGGAGCACCGAAGATACTACCGCACTGATCAGTGACAGAACGATCAGAAACAGCGGGAAGTTATAACAGAAATTCATTATTCTTCTTCCTCCTGCTGTTTATGGACCATGCGGTAGATATCATCCAGATCCAGGGTATGATACCTCTTATAAAGACGGATGATCAGTGCCAGCATCACGGCGGTAACGGATACGGAAACAACGATACCCGTCAGAACAAGGCCTGCAGGCAGGGGATTTCCATAATGCTGATAGCTGGTGTCCCCATTGACGATAATGGGGGCAGTCCTTCCGGAAATGTATCCGATGGACGTCAGGAAAAGGTAGGCAGCCGTATCCATGATATTCAGACCGATTACCTTTTTTAACAGATTACGATTCAGGAGAAGGGTCGAAAAACCAATGGCAAAGATGATGATGGCGACCACCTGAATGCGATTGTTCCACAGTGCTTCGAACATCAGATCCTCCCCCTTGTAAAGATGCAGTAGAATCCATACATCGTGCAGGCGACCACCACACCGACCGCCACATTCAAAGGCAATATCAGTCCCGCCGAGAAGATGCGTCCGGGAATTCCGGTGGTAAAGATGGTATGCAGTCCGTTAGCACCACAGAAGAAGGAGTAGCACTTGGACAGACTGTAGGTCATCAGGGCACACAGAACGATATAAGGATAGGTTTTTATGGAAATGACCTTCTGCATATTCTTTGCACCGAAGGCGCCGGAATATAAGATCAGTCCGCTGCCGATAATAGCACCGCCGGCAAAACCGCCGCCGGGTCCGATGTGTCCTCCCAGGATCACATAGACACCAAACAAAATGATCAGAGGCACCAGAACTTTAGCCGTATTCTGAAGGACCAGATCTCCCTGGAGGATCATACGGATCTTTTTCTTTTCCTCTTCGTCATGCTCCTGCAAAAGCAGCATCAGAACAGCAATGGTCGCTGTAAAGAGCACATGGGATTCTCCCAGGGTATCAAAGGCACGATAATCCAGGATCACACCGGCAACCACGTTGACCGCACCGGTCTCCTCCATTCCCTTTTCCACATAACGGACGACGACCTCCGACTCATTGGCGGGCGTCGAGGCACTTCCAAAGGGAGGAAGCTGTTCCACCGACAGGATCAGAAACAAGATCATGATCACAGAAAGGATCACGGTAGCAATGGGATAAAAGTGCCGATAGATATTGACCTCTTTCTCTGCGATAGTGGGCATGATCTGATGCTGCCACTCTTTATCCCCCACCATCTTCTCCTGGACTTCTTTATGCATGGGGCCGGCAATATGCTCGGTAAAGTCGAAATTACCCTGATCCCATGTACGGAGCCAACGCTTGAAATCTTTACTCATCCGCTGCCTCCTCTCCATCCTGGTCCATCTTTGCTCCAGCCAGAGCTTTGGCTTTTTCTTCCTCCACCACATTCATGTCCCTCAGTTTCTTCAACGTAAGGAACAGAAGGATACTGGAGATACCCGCACCCACGGCCGCCTCGGTAATAGCCAGGTCCGGTGCTTCCAGAAAACCCCAGATAATGGACATGATCACACTGTAGGACATAAAGATGATCAAGGTAACGATCAGGTTACGGGACACACAGGTCGCAATGGCACAGATGATCAGAAGAAGAAGCAATGCAATTTCAATATATGCCATTATTTCTTCTCCTTTCCGACAACTGCATGAGGCAGATCTTCAAAGGCATGACCTTCTTTGGTATCGTCCTCTTCTTCGGCAAATTGCTCGATCTCTGCATCGGTCTCTACCTCCAGCTTTCCCACGAAATGAGAAGCGATGGGGCTTCCGACCCACTGGAATACAATGATCAGGATCAACTTGGGAATATACTGCATCGAACCGGAAGCTATACAAAGACCAAGCAGGATCAGAAACAGTCCCAGCGTATCGATCATCGCCGCACTATGCATGCGGTTCATAACAAATTTAAAACGAAAGACTCCTAAGACCGCCAGAAAGATGACCAGGAGTCCGCTGATCATACAGATGGCCGTCAGAACAAATCGAAGCATCTCACTCATAGCGATCCTCCTCTTTGTCCATTTCCTTGCTGGCAGATTCCATACCTTCTCCGATATGCAGTTTCGCCAGAATGACCACCGTCAAAAAGCTGATCAGACAATATACAAGACAGACATCCAAAAGCCAGCTCTCCTTAAGCAGCACAGACAGGATCGCCAGTGCTGTCGTGGAAAGGGAACCGACCATATTGACACCCATGATGCGGTCCGCTCTTCTCGGTCCGATAATGGTCCTCACCAAAGAGGCCAGCATGCAGACGACTAAAAGAGCGATGATCACCACATACAGATAATGAAAATGCAGTTCCATCTCACTCCTCCAGTTTACGAAGCAGACTTAAAAAGGTGCTGTCCTCGGAAAAATCCAGAAGATCTCTTCTCAGACAATGGACATAAAAGGTATCGTCCTTCACCTCGACCGTAATGGTACCGGGTGTCAGGGTAATGGAATTGGCCAGAAGGAACCTTGTGAAATCATGCTTCAATCCGGAATCAAAGCTGACAAGATATGGTTCAACCGCCTTATTTCCCTTCAGGATCACACCGATCACTGCAAAATTGGCCTTGATGATCTCCCATAAAAGGACCATAAAATAACGGATGAGCAGCGGAAGCTTTTTCACATTGCGAAGATCTTCCTTCGGTGAATAGCCAAACAAAATATGCATGAGAGCGCAAATGGCTCCACTGAGCACGAGTCCTATTAGAACGATCTCCAACGTGATCTTTCCGTTCAGGATCAGCCAGAATGCAAATAATACAAGGGCCACAGGAACCCTCCCTTTCTCCAGATCGGTCCATTGAAACTTCAGGACCCGATCCGAATATTTCATATATTTACTCATAGAAAGGGTCCGGCAAGCTTCGAGCACTTTGACTTGCCGGACCCTGTCTTATTGATCCATATTGTTTAAAATACTTAGTTGAATTCCTTACCGGTCAGCAGCAGGAATGCTTCCTTGTACTTAGCGATGGTCTTCTCGATGACCTCATCGGGAAGGAGATAGTCGCTGTCGGGATTGGCGGTCAGCCAGTCACGAACATACTGCTTGTCGTAGGAAGGCTGGCCATGACCTGCCTCATAGCCTTCCAGAGGCCAGAAGCGGGAAGAATCGGGAGTCAGCATCTCGGCGCCGAGAACGACCTCACCATTCTCATCCAGACCAAACTCGAACTTGGTATCTGCAATGATGATGCCCTTGGTAAGAGCATAGTCTGCACACTTCTTGTACAGAGCGATGGTGCAGTCACGCAGCTTAGCAGCGTACTCAGCGCCCTTTCCGGGATATGCCTTCTCCAGAACGTCGATAGACTGCTCAAAGGAGATATTCTCATCATGCTCACCGATCTCAGCCTTGGTGGAAGGAGTGTAGATGGGCTCAGGCAGCTTATCGGATTCCTTGAGTCCCTCAGGCAGCTGGATACCGCAAACGGTACCATTCTGCTGATAGCTCTTCCAGCCGGATCCGGTGATGTAGCCGCGAACGATGCACTCGATGGGAAGCATTTCCAGCTTCTTGACCTTCATGCTGTTGCCGTTGTACTTCTCCTGACGGAAGAACTCGGGCATGTCGTTGTTGTCAACGGAGATCATGTGGTTCTTCAGAACATCCTCGGTGAAGTTGAACCAGAAACGGGACATCTGAGTCAGGATGGCACCCTTGTCGGTGATCTTGTTCTTCAGGATATGGTCAAATGCGGAAATACGGTCGGTAGCGACCATGATCAGGCTGTCGCCCAGATCATAGACTTCTCTGACTTTTCCCTCTTTAAACGGCTTATATTCGGTCATGATGACGCCTCCTGTTAAGGTTGTTTTATCCATTGAAATGATGCTGCTTTTCTCATGGCAAAAACCACGGAAAACAGAACCTTTTCTATTATAATCTTGTTTTCCCCTTTTGATAATGGGCACATTGTTGAAAAAAAGTTGGCTAAGCGTACTTCTTTGTTGAAACCGCTTGTTTTCCCTCTTTTACGCCTTCTTTTTCAGCTGGATGACGTTCCAGGAAGCAGGTGCAAAGACACCCTCTAAAACGCCGTTATCCACCTTGGCAGTGGCTGTCTTTTCAGGTGCTACCTGCATGGGATCCATCTCCGTATTGACTGCCTTCAGATCATCATGATGGAGCTGAGTCTGCAAAGAGATCTCATAATCCTTATACTGTCTTAAGTCCACGGAGAACTCCATAGGCTCTTCCAGATTCTTGTTGACGGCAAACAGGTTCAAAGTACCCTCTTCCTCGTTCTCCACTAAGATCGCATCCAGATAAGGAACATCGCAGAAGTTCTTTGAATCGTATACGGGAGACTTGACCAAGGTGTTAAGAACAGTACCATTACCCAGCATGGAAGCATCCTTGAAGGGGAAGAAGATAGTCTGCCTCCAGGCTCCCTGATCGGAGGTCATAATAGGTGCAATGACATTGACCAGTTGTGCCAGGCAGGCTGCCTTGACACGGTCACAATGCTTTAACAATGTGATCAGAAGGCTTCCTACCAGCAGGGCGTCTTCAAAGTTATATACATCCTCCAACTGATGGGGATGCTCCGACCACTCCTCGATCTTCACATCGTTGGAATGATACCATACATTCCACTCATCGAAGGACAGCATGATGTCCTTCTTGCCTCTCTTCTTGGCCTTGATATAGTCACAGATCGAAACCACCGTAGAGATAAACTGATCCATCTCCATATTTCTGGCAAGAAAGTCCGGTGTATCGTTGGCGATATTGTTGTAGTACTGATGGAGGGACAGGTAATCCACTTCATCGTAGCACTCCTCCAGCACCTCGGCCTCCCAGGATGCAAAGGTCGGCATAGAGGAAGAGGAACTGCCGCAGGCTACCAGTTTCAGATCCGGATCCATGATCTTCATGGCGCGGCCTACCTCACTGGCCAGTCGGCCATATTCCTTAGAGGTCTTGTGTCCGGTCTGCCAGGG
>JAZUIK010000078.1:0-4042 GCA_045642205.1 Bianqueaceae bacterium | reverse complement strand
CCGATGTCTGTAAAGGCGACGATCTTCGACTTGTTGGTGGTCTGGATCACGACCTTGAACTCCGTATCGCAGGCTTGCTTATTCTTTTCATAGATAGCCTTGTCAATGGTATGGACATACATAAAGCGATCTGCCAGAACGACCACATCCATCTCCGGCTCCTCCACCTTCTCGATGACAGCCATCTCTGCATTGCAGATCAAGGTCTTACGGTCGGTAGCATACTTCTTACGGATGGATCGAAGGTCCTTGGCGATCTCCTCAAACATCACACCGTCATCATTCAGGATCAGTTCATAGTGCTCGATCTTCTTAGCCAGTTCCGCTTTCTCTCCCATGAGGGCCTTGATCTCCAGGCCGATCAGACGAGACAGACGCATTTCCAGAATGGCGGTTGCCTGTGCCTCGGTGAAGCAGAACTGTTTTGCCTGCTTTAAGGCTTCTCTGGACTTGATCTTGATGCCTTCCACGTTACCGGTCATCAGGCAGTTCTTTGCCTGAGAAAGGGTCTGAGAACCACGCAGTACTGCGATGATGGTATCGATGACATCCACTGCCTCGATCAGGCCGTCCACGATCTCGGCTCTGGCAGATGCCTTGCCCAGAAGATGCTGGGTACGGCGGGTGGTAATGTCATACTGGAAATTCCAGAAGGCTTCCATCATGTCGGAAAGGGACATGACAGAGGGCTTTCCGTCGTCGATCACCAGATTGGAGACAGGGAAGCTGTCCTCTAACTTGGTCTTCTTGTAAAGGATATTCTTAATACGCTCTGCTTCCTGCTCCGCACCTTTTTTCAGTTCCAGTACCAGACGGATACCATCCTTGCCGGACTGATTGGATACATCCGCAATACCGGTCAAAGTACGATCTTCGATCAGGGCGATAACATCCAGAAGGAACTTCTCGATGCCGGCGCCGACCATGGTATAGGGGATCTCAGAAACGACCAGAGAGTACTTGCCTCCGTTCTTTTCCAGATCGATCTTGCCTCGGACACGGAGCTTACCTTCGCCGGTCTCATAGATCTTCAGAAGATCCGCTTCGTTGGCTACGATGCCACCGGTAGGAAAATCCGGACCATGGAGAATGGACAGGAGTTTCTCGGTGGAAGCATTGGGATGCTTGCCGTAGTACAACGCGGTATCGATGGTCTCACCCAGATTGTGGGGAGGAATGCTGGTAGTCATACCGACCGCGATACCCTCACTACCGTTGATCAATGCCATGGGCAATTTGCAGGGAAGCACAGAGGCTTCGTTCTCTGTGGCATCGAAGTTGGGGATCAGATCGATGGTATCTTCCTTCAATCCGTCCAGATAGACATCCTCGGCAAAAGCGGTCAGTCTTGCCTCGGTATATCGCATGGCAGCGGCACCGTCACCTTCGATACTACCGAAGTTTCCGTGTCCGTCTACCAGGGGTACATTTCCTTTAAAAGGCTGTGCCATGACCGTCATAGCACCATAGATCGAGCTGTCGCCATGGGGATGATATTTACCCATGGTATCACCGACGATACGGGCCGACTTACGATAGGGTTTATCGGAAGCGGTTCCCAGCTCGGCCATATCATATAGAATACGTCTCTGTACAGGCTTGAGGCCGTCACGGACATCCGGCACCGCGCGGGACGTAATAACACTCATGGAATAATCGAGGAAGTTTTTGCGCATCAGTGAAGAATACTCCGCCTCGACGATCTTTTCCTCAAACATACTGACCTGGTCAATATCCTGTTTTTTTCTAGCCATCGTCTCTTCCTCCCTTCCTTAGAAAATATCTACCGTTGCTTCGCGGGCTCCCTCCACGATGAACTCGCGGCGGGGACCGACTTCATTACCCATGAGCAGTGCCGTGGTCTCGGAGGCCAGACGGCCGTCATCGATGGAAATGCGCTTTAAGACTCTGGTCTTAGGATCCATAGTGGTCTCCCAGAGCTGTTCCGCATCCATCTCACCCAGACCCTTGTAACGCTGCAAGGTGAAGTTCTTATGGTTTCTGCGGTAGATCTCCAGTGCTTCGTCGTCATAGAGGTATTCACCCTCTCCTCCCTTGTTGGGAACGACTTTATACAGCGGAGGCATTGCCAGATAGACATGTCCGGAAGCGATCAGTTCCGGCATGTAACGGTAAAGGAAGGTCAGACACAGGGTGGAGATATGGGCACCGTCCACGTCCGCATCGGCCATGATGATGATCTTGTTGTAACGAAGATTTTCGATGTGGAATTCGTTTCCGAAACCGTTCACACCGCATCCGAAAGCATAGATCATGGTCTTGATCTCTGCATTGGCGAGGATCTTGTCGGAGGACGCCTTTTCCACGTTCAGGATCTTACCGCGCAAGGGAAGGACAGCCTGGAATTCACGGTTACGGGCCATCTTGGCAGAGCCGCCTGCAGAATCTCCCTCTACGATGAAGATCTCATTGTTCTCATAATTTCTGCTCTCGCAGTTTGCCAGCTTACCATTGGAGTCAAAGCTGAACTTAGACTTGGGAGCCAGCACGGAGGTGCGGGCCTTTTCCTCGGCTTTATGGACCTTGGCTGCTTTTTCAGCCAGTGCCAGGACATCCTTCAGTTCGGCTAAGTTCTTGTCGTAATACAGCTGGACCTGATCGTTGACGACCTTGGCTACAGCCTTGGAAACCTCAGGATTATCCAGCTTAGTCTTGGTCTGACCCTCGAAACGAGGCTCATGAACACCGACGGCGACAACAGCGGTCATGCCGGTACGGATCTCGGTTCCGGTAAAGGAAGGATCCTTCTCCTTCAGCACACCGATGGCCTTGGCATAGGAGTTCATGGCCATAGTAAAGGCAGTCTTAAAGCCGGTCAGATGTGTACCACCCTCCGGATTGGAAATATTATTGGTGAATCCCAGAATGTTCTCGTGGAATTCCGTTGTAAACTGATAAGAAACATTGACCTTGGTACCTTCGAATTCTCCTTCCAGAGAAACGATCTCGCCCACGGTCTCGGAACCCTTGTTGAGTTCCTTTATAAAGCCTTCCAGACCGGAGGGCTCAGAGAAGGTCACACTCTCAGTGCCGCCTTTTCTGAAATCCTCAAAGATAATAGTCAGGGTAGGATTCAGATAGCAGGTCTCATGGAGACGGGATTTGATCTCTTCCGCACCGAATTTGATCTTTTCGAAGATCTCAGGATCCGGAGCAAAAGTGATCTTGGTACCGGTCTTGGCCGCAGGGATCTTCTTCAGTCTGGGCAGCAGACCATCATTTTCCAGATCGATCACAGGGATACCGCGCTCATAGCGATCATGCCATACATAACCCTCACGGGAGATCTCTACATCAAAAGAAACCGACAGGGCATTTACAACGGAGGAACCTACACCGTGGAGTCCTCCGGCTACCTTATAGATCTGATTGTCAAACTTACCGCCGGCATGCAGGGTGGTAAAGACCAATCTGGCAGCGGGTACTCCCTTGTCGGGATGCTTTCCTACAGGGACACCGCGTCCCTCATCCTCAACGGTACATCCCTGATCATGCAGGGTCACGCGGATAGTCTGGCCAAAGCCTGCCAGATGCTCGTCCACCGAGTTGTCCACGATCTCATAGACCAGATGGTTCAGACCTCTGAGTCCCGTGGAACCGATATACATACCCGGTCTTTTTCTTACGGCTTCCAGTCCCTCCAGAACGGAAATGGAACTGGCATCATAATTATTCTTCATCAAATCTCAGCGAAGGATACCCCATCTTCTGTAAGGTGGGGAGGAATTCTCTCGCGCCTTCAGGCGAACCTCCTTTCTGTAATAAAGCCGCTTGGGGGTTCCAGTAATCTCAGCTTCTTATAACTGGCAGAACGGTGAATGACCGTCCCATCAAGTCTTCTCAGATCAAAATATCCACTGCTTCGTCTGCCAAAGACGAAGCATTCCTGTCCTTGGAATCTTACCTTGTCAAATAATCTGAATCCCTTGACCTGATACTCTGCCTGATTCCTCTTTCGGATACCACTCTTTCCTATCGTCAGTTTATGGATCTGTCTGTTATGACATCTCACCTTCTTCTG
>JAZUIK010000077.1:0-2189 GCA_045642205.1 Bianqueaceae bacterium | reverse complement strand
CAGCTGTTATTTCACTCTGAGGACCGGCGGAAAGACCATTGTCACCTTCTTCTTTGACTGTGTCTTTGTGGCAGCCGTGGCATTCCCGGTTTCCTTCGTACTGTCCCGTTTCACCGACATGCCTCTGGTTACGCTATATCTGTTCATCCAGCTGCTGGATCTGATCAAGATCGCCATCGGTCTGGTGCTGGTCTATAAGGGTGTCTGGATCAATAACTTGGTCAAGGAAGAGACGTAAGACTCATCCGGAACATCAGGATTTTTTTATACAAATATATCAAACATATGCCCACTCATGAGCTTTCTTTTTTGGAAGAGGGCCATGAGTGGTCTTGTTTTGTTAGCGTGTTTTTGTTCTTGCGGATACATCGGATCAGGGAGAAACGAAAATAATATGGTTTTTGCGTAATTTTTGTAATGATATTTTTGTCGAAATAAGGCATAATAGGATTATCTGAAGATATGATCTAAAAACTGCAGGTCGATTCGGTGAGGAAGACAGGCAGTACGGATCGATCTTTGTATCATTTATTAATCTGATTTACGAGGTGTTTACCATGAGCAACGAAACTCCCAGAAGAAGTATTGCCTTCATCGGTTCCGAGTGTCATCCCTTTGTAAAGACCGGTGGACTTGGCGACGTTATGTATGCGCTGCCCCGTGTTCTTACCAATATGAACTGTGACGTTCGTGTCATTCTGCCCAAGTACGAGTGCATCCCTCAGAAGTACCAGGAAAAGATGGTATGGAGAGGTTCCTTCTATATGGATCTCGGCGAGACCGATCAGGAGTTCTTTGTCGGTATCATGGAATATATCTGTGACGGCGTTGTCTACGATTTCATCGAGAATAATGCCTTCTTCTCCGGCAAGAAGCCCTATACCAACCTGGTAGACGATATTCCCAAGTACTGCTACTTCGGTAAGGCAGCTCTGGCAGCTCTGAACTTCATGAACTGGATCCCCGACATCATCCATTGCCATGACTGGCAGGCAGGTCTGATCCCGATCTATCTTAAGACTCTGTTCAGAGATACCCCCGTTGGCCGCAGCAAGAGTGTCATCACCATCCACAACCTGCGTTTCCAGGGAATCTACAACATTCCTCATATCAAGTACTGGTCCGGTCTTCCTGAGTATGTATTCCGCTATGACGGAGCAGGCTTTGGTGACAACAACCAGGATGCCAACATGTTCAAGGGCGGTCTGTCCTATGCCGATCGTATCACCACCGTCAGCCAGACCTATTCCGAGGAGATCCAGACGGAAGAGTATGGTGAGAACCTGGATGGACATCTGCGCTATCACAGTGCCAAACTGAGCGGTATCGTCAACGGTATCGACTACGATATGTGGAATACCGCTACTGATGCAGCTTTGAAGGTCAACTACACCAAGGAGAATGTTCTGGATGCCAAGAAGGAGAGCAAGCTGGCTCTGCAGAAGGAACTTGGCCTGGAAGAGAATACAGATAAGATCGTTCTCGGACTGATCTCCCGTCTGACCGACCAGAAGGGTCTGGATCTGTTCAACGCCATCATTCCTGAAGTCATGGATGAGAATACCCAGATCGTTGTTCTGGGTACCGGTGACAAGCAGTACGAGGAGTCCTTCCAGTACTACGCTTCCAAGTATCCCGGAAACTTCGCAGCATGTATCCTGTATGATGAGCCTCTGGCACATCGCATCTATGCTGCTTCCGATGCTCTCTTGGTTCCCTCTCGCTTCGAGCCCTGCGGACTGACTCAGCTGAATGCTATGCACTACGGTACTGTTCCGATCGTTCGTGAGACCGGCGGACTGAAGGATACCGTTGAGCCCTATAATGTCTACAGCAACGAAGGAAACGGCTTCACCTTTGATCGCTACGATGCAGGTCTGCTGCTGGATGCCATCAACCGTGCAAAGACCCTGTACTTCGAGGATCGCTGGAATTGGGATGAGATGGTGAGAAGAGACATGGACAAGGATGTCTCCTGGGAGAACAGCGCAAAGCAGTACAGAGATATGTATCTCGAGCTGACCCAGTGGTAATTCACCCCTCGATAATTTTAGTCAATAATCAATAGTGAAAGACTCCTCAAAGGATCTTGCTTCACGTCCTCGCCCTATGGGCTGTGGATTGTTCAGCAAGAAACCTTTGAGGAGTTTTTTTGTGGATTTTTGGCCTGTTAAGATTTTTGAGCAATG
>JAZUIK010000076.1:0-14409 GCA_045642205.1 Bianqueaceae bacterium | reverse complement strand
AGAGCGTAAGCAGTGTAAGCACCAACCTGGTTGTTAGCAGCCTTGGTACGCAGAGTATCGTTAGAGTTAACCATCTCGGGGTCATACAGGCCATCGTTGTACAGGCTATTTACATAGGTGATGTACTCGGTGAAGCCTTCCTGAAGCCAAGGAGACTGTGCCTTACCAGCAGCCCAGTCAACGTTCAGCAGACCAAGAACAAGGCCGAACCATCCGCCGATACCATCGTTCAGAGTGGTAGCTCTGTAGGAGTAAACGCTGTCACCAGCAACACCATTACCATAAACAGTGTTGAAGGTCTTCAGAGCGTTGGTGAACTCCTCGGTGGAGGTGGGAACAGTAAGGTTCTGCTCGTTCAGCCAGTCAAGACGAATGTTAACACCAAAGTTGGTACCAACACCGTAACGTCCGTCAAATACGGAGATATACAGGTTGGGAACCCAATACATTCCACCTTCGGGAGTGGTGACCTTGTTACGTGCGGAAACACCAAAGTCATTGTTCTCGAAGAAGTTGACAGCAGTGCCGTCAGAGTAGGGGAATACGGTGTTCAGGTCGACAATGGTACCATTGTTTGCCAGAGCGAGTACCTGGGTCTCAGGATAGTCGTAACCGGAAACATAGTAAGGAATGTCGTTCATTGCGCCGAAACGGGTCTGCAGGGTGGTATTGTACTGGTCGTAGTTGATCCACTCGACCTTCATGTCAATACCCTTTGCCTCTTCCAGAGCACGGAAAGCCTGCCAAGCGTAGAACTCTTCCATGGACTCTGCAGCAGAGAAATAGGTGGTGAATACGTCTGCAGCCAGAACGGAGAACTCCTTGAGCTCTACGGGGCCAGCGGGCTCGGTAGAAGTCTCGGTAGTCTCAGTGGTGGTAGCAGTGCTGGTCTCGGTAGTGGTGGTAGCGGTAGAGGTCTCAGGAGTAGAGGTCTCTGCGGGCTTGCTAGCACAGCCAGCAAGCATACCAACACAAAGAGCTGCAGCAAGAATCACAACTAACAGCTTTTTCATGATTTTTTTCTCCTATAAAGGAATTTTTTTCTATAACGAGATAAAAACCATGAGGTACAACATAGATCCGGCACATCTTAGGCTATGCTCAGGTATGAAATACCTCGCGGTCCAGACCTCGCTGTATCCTATACTTTACTCTACCCATCCCTGATTAACTATCTATATAGTGTCCGTAGATAGTCGATTTATGCCAACCACTTCTCTGCCCCTCTACCCTGCATTTTGGGGAATTTTTGCAACAAAAAAAGACAGGGTCCTAAGCCCCTGTCTCTTTATTTATTGGAATATCGTAAAACGAGTTATCTGCTAAAAATTAGCCGACGAAACGATCGTAACGAGCCTGGTAAATGTCAACCAGCTGCTGAAGGCCAAGGCCGGTCAGAGTAGCAACATAAGCAGGAATGTCAGATACGTTACCCTCAACAACAAGCTTAGCCATAGCCTCCTCAGAAGCGGTGCTGATGTCATTGTACTTGTCGTTGTAGGTCTCGGTCTCTTCTACAGATGCGGTAGCAAGGGTGCCGCCTACATCGATAGAGGTCCAGTAACCGTAGTCCAGAGTGGACTGCTGATACTGATCCTTGGGAGCTGCCCAACCAAGAACGTTGGTGCAGTTACGAGAAGCATCGTCCAGACGATAGTAGGTGTAATCCGGGAACCCGCCACGGATGTACAGCAGCTTACCATAGGAGATACGCTCGTCTGCCTTTTCCTGCATGGACTGGTTCAGCTGATCTCCATCGTAGGGCTGTCCATCATAGTTGGTGTAGGAGATCCACTGTCTCTCGCCATCAACGATGGTGAAGTTATGACCCTCAACACCATAGTTGATAAGGTCAAGATGCTCATCGCAGTAGTATCCATCAAGGAATGCAGCGATCAATGCGGGATCGGGGCACTGATTGGTGAAGAAGAACTCGTCCCAGATGTAGACCGGATCCTCAAGTGCAAGAAGCGCATGAGTTCCTTCGATTGCATCGATGGGGTAGATACCAACGTAACAAGCGCTGGTAACACCATTGGTCTTTGCAGCCTCGATCAGGGGCTCGTAGTTAGTAGCAAGAGCATAGGTGGTGTAAGCACCAACCTGGTTGTTAGCAGCCTTGGTACGCAGAGTATCGTTGGAGTTGATCATTTCGGGGTCAACCAGACCATCGTTGTACAGGTCGTTAACATAGGTGATGTAGTCTGCGAAGTTGTCCTGCAGCCAGGGAGAAGTAGCCTGACCAGCTGCCCAGTCTACGTTCAGCAGACCAAATACAAGACCGAACCATCCGCCGATACCATCGTACAGGGTGGTGGATCTGTAGGAGTAAACGCTGTCACCAGCAACATTGTTACCATAGGTGCTGTTGAATGCTGCCAGAGCTGCCTTGAACTCTTCAGTAGAGGTAGGAACAGTCATGTTCAGCTCATTCAGCCAGTCAAGACGAATAGCAACAGTCTCGTTGGTACCAACACCGTAACGTCCGTCGAATACGGAGATATACAGGTTGGGAAGCCAGTACATACCACCTTCGGGAGTGGTGACCTTGTTACGTGCGGAAACACCAAAGTCATTGTTCTCGAAGAAGTTGACAGCAGTACCATCGGAGTAGGGGAATACAGTGTTCAGGTCGACAATGGTACCATTGTTTGCCAGAGCGAGTACCTGGGTCTCAGGATAGTCGTAACCGGAAACATAGTAGGGGATGTCGTTCATTGCACCGAAACGGGTCTGAAGAGTGGTGTTGTACTGATCGTAGTTGATCCACTCTACATTAAGGTCGATACCCTTAGCCTCTTCCAGAGCACGGAAAGCCTGCCAAGCGTAGAACTCTTCCATGGACTCTGCAGCGGAATAATAGGTAGTGAATACGTCAGCAGCCAGAACGGAGAAAGCCTTAAGCTCTACGGGGCCAGCGGGCTCGGTAGAAGTCTCGGTAGTCTCAGTAGTGGTAGCAGTGCTGGTCTCAGTAGTGGTGGTAGTAGGGGGAGAGGTCTCAGGAGTAGAGGTCTCTGCGGGCTTGCTAGCACAGCCAGCAAGCATACCAACACAAAGAGCTGCAGCAAGAATCACAACTAACAGCTTTTTCATGTTTTTTTCTCCTATAAAGAAGTTTTCTATTGGATGAGTTAACCCAGGATGATCCGGATCCATACACATCTTAGGCTGTATATGCATAAGGACCATCGTACAGGCTAAATCACGCCGTAAGATATACTATACACCTCCCGACTTATTTAAACTATCTTAATAACGCCTTGCATTGGTACTATCCTGCCATTATACTTCTTAAAATTTGGCACAAAAAAACCACCGAACGCTGCGCCAAAGTTTTCTCTGACTCCGTCGTTCGATGGTCGATGTATTTATGCTTTCTTTTTCATGGGAAGCTGTGCTGCCACGATGGCGATCAGCATAAACCCGCAGCCAAGGAGCTTTCTTGCTCCCAGATCCTCATGTAAGACCAGTGCACCGGAAAGTGTCGCGAAGACCGCCTCTGTACCCATGATCAAAGAGGCCAGGGTCGGTTCGATATGCTTCTGTGCGATATTCTGCGTCGTGTAGCAAAAGCTTCCTGATACCAATGCTGCATACAGGATCGGGATCGTCGCTGCCTTTACGCTGACCCATCTGACCTCCTCAAAGATCAGCATACCGAAGAATGCGATCAGTGCAATGATCCCGAATTCGATACAGGCCAGCCACATGAGATCCGTACCATGAGAGTACTTATCTACCGTCAGGATATGGAAGGTAAAACTGAGTGCACTCAAGAGCATCCAGAGATTACCGGGCGTAACATGGACTCCGCCTGTTCCCGGTTCTACCGAGATAAAGTAGATACCCACCATGGCGACCAGCACACCGGCCCAGGCATTCCATCTGGGAGGATTCTTTAAGAACAATCCGGCGATCGGTACCAGTACGATATAACATCCGGAAAGGAAACTCCCCTCTCCCACTGTAGTGGTCACCAGACCGATCTGCTGAAAGATGGTACCAAGGAACAGGGCGATACCGCACAGGACTCCGCCGATCAGTGTCCTTTTCTTATCAATGACAAAGGACTCTCCTTTCTTAGCGGCTTTCTTCTTATTGTAAGCCGTATAGACCAGAGAAACGCATCCCAGGACAATGGAAGAAATAATGAAGCGGGAAAAGACATAAGTGAAGGGACCGATCTCGTCCATGGCCACACTCTGTGCTACAAAGGTGGTTCCCCAAAGGATCGTTACCAACAGAAGCAGCAGCTCGTAGCCGATAGGAGCACCCTTTTGTCTCTGTGCTCCGTTTGATTGAAGATTACTCATAATTCAGATCAAAACTTATTCTGCGCAGAAGGGCTCAAACACAAAGTTCTCATCCATACGGCACAGGAACTCTGCCAGAAGATCGATCGCATTCTCCAGATCTCTCCAGTTGCCGACCTCCACGGAACTATGCATATAGCGAAGGGGAATGGATACCAGAGCGATCGGAACACCGTCCAAAGAAAGAGATACGGTATCTCCGTCGGTAAAGGTCCTTCCTCCGGCGATCTCATGCTGGATCGGGATCTCCTTTTCAGCGGCAATCTTCTCTAAGAGAGCATTCATCTTCTTGTTGACCATACTGCCATGGGCAATGACAGGACCCGCTCCCAGTTTTACCAGTCCGGTATCTGCCGGATCGGTACCGGGACAATCACTGGCCCAGGTAACATCTACAGCGATGGCACAGGTGGGGTGGACTCTTCCGGAAGCGGTATGGGCGCCGATGCCGGTGGTCTCCTCACCTACAGTGCAGGCTGCATAGATACCGCACTTTGCTTTCATCTCGGCCGCCTTCTTGGCTGCCTCCATAATGACAAACACGCCGGTACGATCGTCCAGTGCCTTGCAGGAGAAATTATCATTTAACAGTTCATAGACCTCGGATACATCCTGGCAGACAGGATCGCCAATGCTGACGACCTTTTTTGCTTCTTCACTGCTATTGGCACCGATATCCAGGATCAGATCATCACATGCCACATCGTTACCCTTTCCCAGGGTATCTCGGACAACCGATACGACTGCAGGTACCTTGACTCCGTTATGGAGGATCTGCATGTGGGTTCCGATATACAGGATCGGACGGACACCGCCGGCCTTCGCTACCTTGACCAACCCATCAGAGGTAATATGGGTAACGATAAAGCCGATCTCATCTGCGTGTCCCATGAGAAGGACCTTGCAGGGAGATTCTTCGTTCACGGAAGCGATCACCGCACCGGAAGGGAGTACGCTCAGTTTGTCAGCAAAGCTCTTACCAAATTGCAGATTCTTTTTCTGTACATCTTCTTCAAATCCGCTGACGGAGGGGCTGAGTACCAGTTCTTTCATATAATCTCTGTTCATTTTCTTTTCCTCAAATCTCTCTGATCGAACACCCTGATCCGATCTCATTCCTTCGATCAATCTTCATCCTTTAACCAGTAGATGAAGGCATCTTCTTTAGGGTTGGAATAGTATCCGGGACGTCGTCCTGCGGAAACAAATCCTGCTTTCTCGTATACATGGATCGCCGGTGCGTTGGAGACTCTGACCTCTAAAGTCCAGAACATGATACCTAAGGGCCGTCCCTGGGAAAGCATACTTTCCACCAGAAGGGTGCCCAGTCCCATACCTCTGGCACTTTCTTTAACAGCCACATTCATGATATGGCCTTCGTCCAGCACCTGCCAGTAGCCTACATATCCCAGCACCTTTCCCTTGGCTTCCACCACCAGATAATGGGCATCCGGATTGGTGACTTCCTTTGTCAGGGATTCGATGCTCCAGGGATCGTTAAAAGCTTCCTGTGAAATAGCAAAGACAGCGTCGATATCCGCCGCTGTCATGTTTCTTACCAATGGTTCCATCATCAGAAGGTCTTTCCTCTGCCGGCTTCTCTTTCGCGCTCTGCCTGGGGCTTTCTTAAGTAGTCCAATTCCAGAAGACTGCCGGAGATCGCAGCGCTTTCATCTTTTTTCCACAGATAGGAGGCCAGTGCACAGACATTGCCTGCGTTAAGCTCCCTGATCACTGCAGGTGCTTCTTCGTACATCTCTCCCAGTCCTTCTTTGAAGAACTCTCGATACAGAGGAACAGCATCTCCGAAGAAGATCACCTTTCCGGGCATCTCTTCCTGCAGTTTATTGAGTCTTTCCAGCAGTTCCTGAATGCTCATGGCTTCAGGCTCCACCACCGCGATCTCTTCTTCACCCCGAGTCACATAGACAGCGCCATAGACCTGAGAGCGACGGGCATCCATGATACCGACGCGATAGGCTCCGCCCATTCCTTCCATAAAGGTCAGTGCCTGCAGCGTACTGACAGGGATCAGGGGTTTTCCGATTCCCAGAGCCAGTCCCTTGGCGGTAGCGGCACCGATACGTAATCCCGTGAAAGATCCCGGTCCTTTCGTCAAGGCAATGGCAGATAGATCTTCCATGGTCTTTCCAGCCATCTTCAAGGCCTGATCCACCATGGGAAGCAAGGTCTCGGAATGGGTCATACCTGCGTTGGAGCGGACCTCGGAGAGGATCTTTCCGCCTGCGGCATCCTCGTAGATGGCCGCACTGCAGCTTCTTGCCGCTGCTTCGATTCCTAAAATGATCATACGCCCTCCGGCACCTCCTGTCCGATCTCGATCTTTCTGTATTCCACGCCCTTGGAAAGATCCTTGGAAATACGGATCCATACGGTCTCCTCAGGCATAGCCTCCGGAACCTGGTCTGCCCATTCTACCAGACAAACACCGTTTCCGTTGATATACTCATCGAAGCCGATCTCGAAGAGCTCATCCTCGTCCTCGATGCGATAGATATCAAAGTGATAAAAAGGAAGACGCCCTTCATGATATTCCTGAACGATGGTAAAGGTAGGACTGACGATATCCGATTGGATCTCAAGTCCTTCGGCCATACCCTTTGCCAGGATCGTCTTTCCTGTTCCCAGATCGCCGATCAGGGCGAAGATGCTTCCGGGACCTGCCTCCTTACCTAATGTAAGACCCAGTTCGCGGGTGGAGGCTTCTGAATAGGATTCGATAATGTTCAAGTGGTTTTCTCCCTTAACAGATTTACGAAAGAACGCCACAGCTTTGGAAGCCGTGGCGATCTTCTGTTCTTTCTTATCAGCAGCTTCTCTGAACCTTTCCAAGCTTTTGAAGCGCATTGGCAGCAAATACTCTCTTGCTGTGCTCATCGGCCATCAAGGCGATGTGCTGACCGACATACCACTCATCGGAGTACTGGGACAGCATCGCTACCAGATGACGGGTCTTGGGACCGATATTCTTGAAGTCGCAGATCAGATAGTAGCATCCGTTGCCTACATCTCTGACCAGACGATTTTTAAAGGCGAACTTTTCGGGAACATCCTTGGCGACCATCAGAAGGGTCTCCATGGATTTGAAGAAATAGACGACAGGCTCGTCCTTTCCCATGGTTCCCATCTGCATGGTGATCTCATTCATGGGGAAGTTCTCTGCCGGATTTTCCTCTTTATGTTCTCCGTTTGGCTTCGCTCCTGCGACGCCCATAGGATTCTTGAAGGGATCGTTGTTTCCCTGGAAAGGATCCTTATTCGGATTGTAGGCACCGGGCAGGTTTGCACCGATCAGTGCGCCTACCTCTGCCATACCTTCTACCTTAGTGACAGTGACCGAAAGCTTATCCTCAGAAAGAGGGATGGCCTCGATCATCAAGGGCTTCTCGGAGAAATCCATACCGAACATCTCCATCGCCTGTTTCATCATCTCGTCAAAGAGTGCCTGTGTCTTCTTGGAACCATAGGTCAGTTCAGACACACGGATATCGCGGGCGATCAGATCGCTCGCATCGATCGTAAAGCGGACCTGATCCTGATTGATACGTTCTGCTTTCAATTTCGTCACTCCTTTCCGTTAATTGTATACCGTACGTGTTTTTTAGAAGAGCTGTTCTGCCTCGTACTTGTCGTGCAGATACTCGTTTACCTGCTCAAGGATCTCATCGGGATCGATACCATGAACAAAGCATGCTTCCTCCAGGCTCTCAGACTGGGATGCGAAGCAGAAAATGCAGCCCATGCCGCTGTCTGCTAAAATTGCAGCGATATCCGGATCAACAGCCAGGATATCGGCAACGATCATATCTTTGGTAATTCCTTTAAACATGTTTCTTGCCTTTCCAACCATATGTTGTCAGGGAGCAACCATACTCCCCCACTTTTATATAGTACAGGATATTATATCACTTTACAGAACTCAATTCAATAGAGATTCAGTCCCCATCCTCTTCCACTGTAAAATCGCCTGTTTCTTCCATGCTCTCTTCGATTGTACTTGTTTCACTACTCAGTTATCTCATGGATCGATCGCCCTGAAGGCAGCTACCCTGCATGAAAAAATCTTGCATGCACATAAAAAATAGTGTATGATAATTGTTACAAATGTGGGTAACCCTGCATTCAATTATCCTAAAGAGGAGGACGTTCATCATGGCATATGTTATTTCTGCAGATTGCATCAAGTGCGGTGCATGTGAGGCTGAGTGCCCCGTTTCCGCTATTTCCGAAGGCGAAGAGACCTATGTAATCGACGCTGATACCTGCATCAGCTGCGGCGCTTGCGCAGGTGCTTGCCCCGTAGGCGCACCCGCTGAGGAGTAATTCGACGCATCGGATCGTGTGGAGCGATCAAAAAATAAAAGGACCTGTGGCTCTTTGAGTCACAGGTCTTTTTGTTTGCTATTTTTGCTTTCAGACGGCTTAGATCCTGGAAGTTTCCAGATTGGAGAAGCGGACATACTGTCCGTCGTAGCGCACCTTGACGGTACCGACGGAACCGTTACGCTGTTTGGAAACGATGATCTCTGCCACACCCTTGTCCTCGGTATCGGGATGATAATACTCATCACGATAGATGAACATAACAACATCGGCATCCTGCTCGATAGCTCCGGATTCACGCAGGTCGCTCATCATAGGACGATGATCGGATCTGGCTTCCAGAGAACGGCTCAGCTGGGACAGTGCGATGATGGGGATATTGAGCTCACGGGCCAGCATCTTCAGTCCACGGGAGATCTCGGAGATCTCCTGCTGACGGTTATCGGAGTTTCTGGAACTTCCGCTCATAAGCTGTAAGTAGTCGATCATGATCAGATCCAGACCATGCTCGATCTTCAATTTGCGACACTTGGAGCGGACCTGGCTCAGGGTGATACCACCGGTATCATCCACATAGATCTGGGACTCAGCGATAACGCCTAAGGCATCTACCAGCTTGACCCATTCCTCGTCCTCCAGTTCACCGGTACGCATGTGCTCCATGTTGACACCGGCTTCACATCCGAGAAGTCGGTTGGCGACCTGGGCACCGGACATTTCCAAAGAGAAGACCGCACAGGTCTTACCGGCACGTACGGCCGCATTCTGGATAATGTTCAGTCCCAGCGCTGTCTTACCCATGGAAGGACGGGCACCGATCAGGATCAGATCGGAATTATGCAGTCCCGCCAGTTTCTGATCCAGATCGATCAATCCGGTAGGGATACCGGGGATCTGACCATGGTTCCTGGCGATCTGCTCGATACCTTCAAAGGACTCTCCAAGCAAAGTAGAGATGTGCTGGAAATCTTCACTGCCCCTGTTCTGGAGGATGTTGAAAACTTCCTTCTCTACGCTTTCTGACAATTCTTCAATAGGTGTCTGAGTGGAGAAACTCTCGCTCAGGATCCCGTTCGCCATCTTGATAAAGCGGCGATAGAGAGCTCTTTCTCTGACGATGCGAACATAGTTCTTGACATAGACAGAGTTCGGCACAGCCGTTGCCAGCTGACCTAAGTACTTCATTCCGCCGGACTGCTCCAAAGTACCTCTGGACTCCAGGCGGCTCTTAACGGTAACCACGTCCACAGCGGTCCCCTTACTGCTCAGATCCAGTACGGCTTCGAAGATCTCCTTATGTTTGGGATCGTAGAAGTCCTCCGGCTTTAAGTTCTCCGTCGCTGCGGAAACAGCCTCCGGATCGATCAGAATGGAACCAAGGACACTTTGTTCCGCCTCATCACTATGCGGTGGGATTCGCGGAACCAGATTTTCCTCAGGCATCAGCAACCACCTTCATGTTGACATTAGCGGCAGCGTTTGCCATCAGACGGACAACGATGGTGTACTCACCGATCGTCTTGATATCATCGGGAACGATAACTTTCTTTTTGTCTACCTTCAGACCAAGCTGTGCTTCGACAGCATTAGCGGCATCCTGTGCAGTGACCTTTCCGAAAAGTCTGCCATTCTCACCGGCCTTAGCCTTAACGGTGATGGACTTGCCGTTGATGGAAGCTGCGGTAGCAATAGCCTCTGCCTCTTCCTTCTCCTTGCGTGCCTTCTCAGCAGCCTTCTTGATCTGCCAGTCGTTCAGGACAGCCTTGGTAGCTTCGATACCATACTTCTTGGGAAGAATAAAATTACGTGCGTATCCGTCGCTGACCTCAACGACCTCTCCGCCCTTACCCAGCTTCTTGACATCCTGTAACAGTAAGACCTTCATTTTATTTTCCTCCTTATATAAATAGTAATGTAGTTTTACACTGCAGAAGGTTGGATCCTTCTGTAGGGATTATCATATCACAACTCCCTGAAAGCCTCAATCGCATCTTTCGCCCCGGGAGATGTCTTCTTCTATCAACCAATGACCTTGGCGATGGCTGCTTCCACTCTCTCACGGACACCATCCAAAGAGATATCCTGCATCTGCGCACCGGCTGCGGAGTGATGTCCGCCTCCACCCAGTTCTTCCATGACCAGCTGTACATTGAAGCTGCCCTGGGATCTGGCGGAGATGTTGATCTTTCCACTGGGAAGTGCTGTTGCGACAAAGGAAGCATCGATGCCCTGGATCGCCAGAAGGTCATCAGCTGCCTGAGCTGCCACCGTAACCGCATTGGGCATGGAGGAGCTCCAGGAAGCATAGGCAAGGTTTCCGAAGATCTGATCCGCACCGGCGATCAGGTTGGACTTTGCCTTGAATTCTTCCATATCGTTCTTGAACATCTTACGGACACGATTGATATCCGCACCTCTGCGGCGAAGGTAAGCCGCTGCTTCAAAGGTACGTACACCGGTCTGGTCCACAAAGTTCTTTGTATCCAGCATGATGCCGGCCAGCAGTCCGTCTACCTCCACGGGAGAGAGTTTCGGCTGCTCCAGCACATACTGTAAAAGCTCCGTGACCATCTCGGAAGCGGAGGATGCAAAGGGCTCCACATACGAAATGACAGCACCGTTAATATGATCCGCTGCAGCACGGTGATGATCGATAACGATCACATCCTTCATCTGTTCCAGGATAACCGCATACTGGATGATGACGCTGCGGTTGACATCCACCACGATGAGCAGGGTGTTTTCACCGACATACTGCATGGCTTCGTCATGGTCGATCATAACATCGGCGTGGTCCGGATCTTCCGCGATCAGGTTATAAAGATAGGTAACCGCATTATGACGTTCCTTGCTGATGATGATATTGGCGGTCTTGTTCAGATCCTTACACATACGATATACGCCCAGCGCGGAGCCAAGGCAGTCCAGATCCGGATTGGCATGTCCCATGATCAGGACACGATCGAAGGCCTGGATACGCTCCTTCAGTGCGACGGCGATCAGCCTAGCACGGACTCTGGTATTGTTGACCGCCGATACAGACATGCCGCCGAAGAACTTCTGCTCATCGACTGACTTGACCACCGCCTGGTCACCACCACGTCCCATTGCCAGCTCGATGGCGTTGGAGGCATAGCGTCTTGCGACCTGCAGATCCTTATCCACACCGATACCGACAGACAGTGTCACGTTGAAGCGGCTGCCGGACTGGATCTTCTTGATCTTTTCCAGAATATCGAACTTCTTGACATTGCACAGGTTATCCAGACTCTTTCTGGGGAACTGGATGATGAAACGGTCATTCTCCAGCTTGTTCATGATACCGCCCAGTTCAGCGGCCAGTTCACTCAGCTGACGGAAGATGGCTGCCTCCACAACGGGGCGGTCATTCTCATCCATGACTCCGAAGATCTGATCGTAGTTATCTACATAGAACAGTCCGACCATGGTCTGCTGATCCAGGTTTTCCTGTTCCAGCATCTTTTCTCTGGTAATATCCGTCAAACTCAGGCCGTACATCAATGTGTAGGAACGCTTGTCGCTGGCGGGTTCTTCTTTATCTCTTAAGCGGATCTGACTCATCAGTCCCTGGAAGATACCTCCTCCGATGGTCAGTTCCTTACGGATAGGATCCCAGTCAGGTTTGTCGCTTCCCCAGGTCAGTCCGATCTCCTCCAGCAGCTTGCCCTTGGGATCCGCAGCATTGGGATCCACCTGGACCATCAGTTTTCTGAAGGCCGCATTGATCCAGACGATCCTTAAGCGGTTATCCAGCATCATATACGGAGTCTGCCACTGGGTCATGTACTGCTGATAGGCGGTGGAGACTTCCACTGCCTGCTCATTTACGCGGTACTCAAAGCGCTTGATGACATGGTTATGCAAAGAGACCATCATGATAATGATGATGACCACCAGTGCCGCATCAAAGCCGTAAACATAGGGAGATGGGACAAAGTAACTGCCGATGACACCGGCGATGAGTACAGCGATAGTCAGTCCGAGAACAAAGGTATAGACCTTAAGATGTCTGTCTTCTTTGGCACTCCAGAGTGCCTCTTCCAGCACTTTCTTCTCTCTTGCCTTTGCCTCTCTCTTGCTCTCTGATCGTTTTTTCAGGTTGCTCATTCGTCTCCCTCCTTTCCCTGGGTCTTCTGTATCAGCTTGGGTTTCTCGGAACGAGGATTGATCTCTTCTCCGTTTCGGATGATCCTTCTGACATTCTTTTCCAGCTTTTCTCTCTCCAGCATGACTTCATGTAAGCAGCCCTGACAGCGGATCCTGAAGTCTGCTCCGGATCGAAGGACAAGCCATTCCTTGCTCTTGCAGGGATGCTCTTTCTTCAACCGGCAGATATCTCCGACTCGGATATCCATGTTCCTTCCCCTTTCTTATATATTTTGTCTTTGGATAATTAGTCTTTTTTAGATGCCTCTACCAGTGCTTTGAACAGATTTCTCTGGATAGGATCGTGCATCATTCTCTCCGGATGCCACTGGACGCCCAGGAAGAAATCTCTGTCCTTCTTCTCGAAGCCTTCGATAATGCCATCCTCGGAATAAGCAGTAATGTCAAAGGGATATTCCTGTCCCTTGGCAATGCACTGATGATGGAAACTGTTGACCCAGCAGCTCTCACCGACGATGTCTCTTAACTTGCTTCCCTCCGTGGTGACCACCTTGTGAGTGGGATACCATGTAGGAGCCTTCTGTCCGTGCAGATTGCCGGTAGCTTCTCCTTCGGTATACAGATCCTGGATCAGTTTGACGCCCAGTGCTGCTGCCATGGTCTGGATGCCTCGGCAGATACCCAGGGTGGGAATGTTTTTCTCCTCCAGCATACGGATCAATTTCAGTTCCCATACATCACGGTAAGGAATAATGGAACCATTCAGCCTGTGGACATCATCACCGTAGAAGTTCGGATCCACATCGTTGCCTCCGGTGATCAGAAAGCCATCAGCAGCCTCGAAGATCTCCTCCTCGATCTCGCATCTGGCAATGTATTCCTCTCTGTCTCCGGTCCAGTCCTTAGGAACCTCGATCTTCGGCTCGATGATCATGGGAACACCACCGTTGACCCAGATGGCTTCCATATATTCACGCTTCAGAAAATACAGACCGGTATCGGGATTGTAATCGCCGGTAACCGCAATAACAGGACGTTTCATCAAATCTAAGCGAAGGATACCCCATCTTCTATAAGGTGGGGAGGAATTCGCTCTCGCCTTCAGGCGAGCCTCCTTTCTGTTATGAAACCCATTGCGGGTTCTAATAATCTCAACTTCTTATAACTAGCAGAACGGTGAATGACCGTCCCATCAAGTCTTCTCTGATCAAAGTATCCACTGCTTCGTCTGCCAAAGATGAAGCATTCCTGTCCTTGGAACCTTACCTTATCGAACAATCTGAAGCCTTTGACCAGATACTCTGCCTGATTTCTCTTCCGGATACCATGCTTTTCTATCGTCAGTTTATGGATCTGTCTGTTATGACATCTCACCTTCTTCTGATAGTAGTACACCCCATTACTATGTGCACTTGGATGTCCGCTGATACATCTCGCATCGATATGGTGTTCTTTGGGAAGACCATTCTCAATACGTGTATTCTTGGTTATATATCCGTATGTCATAGATACATCAGGATACTGCTTCTTCAACCTGTTATAGAATGCCCAACGCATGATACCCATGAATGCCGCATCGTTATAGCGATTTCCTCTATGGATACTATCAGGAAGTTCTATCTTC
>JAZUIK010000075.1:0-4447 GCA_045642205.1 Bianqueaceae bacterium | reverse complement strand
GATCTCCTGGTCCTGAGGCTTGATCTTCTCTTCAAAACAGCGGGAGAAATCCTTCTTGTCCCGATCCGGGAAATCCCAGCTGTTGTCCCAGGACACACCGCTGCAGGGTGTCAGGTTGGTGTAGCCACCTCCGTCCGGATGGGCCCAGTCCAGTTCCTGAGAATAATACAGGCCGAATTTCAGACCATTTTTAGCGCAGGCGTTGGCAAATTCTTCGCAGATGTCTCTGCCAAAGGGTGTCGCATCCACCACGTTGAACTTATTTGCCTTGGAGTGGAACAGGGCAAACCCATCATGATGCTTACTGGTCAAAACGAAATACTTCATTCCTGCATCCGCTGCCCTCTTGATGATCTCATCCGCATCAAAATAAATGGGGTTGAAGATCTTTGCCAGGGCATGATAGTCCTTGTTAGGGATCGCCTGATTGGACTGGATCCACTCCGCATAGTTCTTTACCCGGCGGCCCTTGTACTCACCGCCAAGTAAAGAATACAGTCCGAAGTGCATCATCATGCCGAACTGCACTTCTTTAAACCACTTTTTGTTATCCATTACTTCTTTACTGCTTTCTTCGGACGGTTTGCCTTCAGAACGATACAGGTTCTCGGAGGCAGATACATACGGATGCCGCCCTCCCATACGATATGGGTCATGCGGGCGATACGATCATATCCGTTGTACTCCGGATCATCGGAGGAGAACAGAACGTCGTAGGTCTCACCGATCTTGGTGGGGATCATGTAGTTATTGAAGGCCTTGGTGGGATGGAAGTTGAAGATAAAGAGCAGCTCACCTCTCTCAAAGGCCAGGATCTTGTCATCATTATGGATGTATCTCAGTTCACCATGTCCC
This sequence comes from Bianqueaceae bacterium, assembly GCA_045642205.1. Lineage (GTDB taxonomy): Bacteria > Bacillota > Clostridia > Lachnospirales > Bianqueaceae > RUG760. The sequence goes on along the minus strand of JAZUIK010000075.1, from coordinate 3,592 downwards.
TCTTCAAAGACACGGTTTTCTCTCATGGTATGGATCATATCATGATCGAACTGATTCAGATGCTTATACTTAAGGAAGGGATTGTCCAGCAGACTCCACTGACGACGGCAGTACTTGAAGCTGGAACCGTTGCCGGGACGGGGGAAATCGATCCACTCGGGATGACCGAACTCGTTGCCCATAAAGTTCAGATAACCGTCACCGCCGGAAGCAGCCGTTACCAGACGGATCATCATATGCAGAGCCATGGCTCTGTCGATGACCTGAGAATGGCAGCCGCCGTTCATGTCGGTGTACATAGCTGCATCCGCTAAGCGGAACATCATGGTCTTATCACCGACCAGTGCCTGATCGTGGCTCTCCACATAACCGATGGTAAAGGCATCGCGGAAGTTCAGTTCCTTCCAGATGTTGTCCATGTTCCAGTATTCATCCGGCACTTCCTTCACTAACTTGATCCACATATCCGGAAGGCCCATGGCCAGACGGAAATCGAAACCGATACCTCCATCCGGGATCTTGTTGGTCATACCGGGCATACCGGACATATCCTCTGCAATGGTGATGGCATTGGGATTGACCTCGCGGATCATCTCGTTGGCCAGCTGCAGATAGGTGATGGCAGAGGCATCTGTATCCTCGGAGAAATACTTCTCCGGTGCATCGAAGTTGACGCCCAGTCCATGATGCCAGTACAGCATGGAGGTAACGCCATCGAAACGGAAACCGTCAAAATGATATTCATCCATCCAGAACTTCAGATTCGAAAGAAGGAAATGGATGACACTGCTGTTGTCATAATTAAAGCACTTGGTACCCCAGGTGGTATGCTCTCCCTTAGGACCGTCATGGAAGAACTGATAGACGGTACCGTCAAACAGGTTGATACCCTCGGTAGTATTCTTGACCGCATGAGAATGGACCACATCCAGAAGGACACGGATGCCCATATTATGTGCCCTGTTGATAAGGTACTTCAGATCCTCGGGCATCCCATAGCGAGAAGAAGCCGCGAAGAAGTTAGAGACCTGATAACCAAAGGAGCCATAGAAAGGATGCTCCATGATGGCCATGAGCTGGATGGTGGTGTAACCAGCCTTCTGGATCCTGGGAAGGGTCAGATCGGCAAACTCACGATAGGTACCGATGCGCTCCTCTTCCTGGGCCATACCCACATGGGCCTCATAGATCAAAACTTCCTTAGCCGGCTTGAAATCCTGATCCGTCCAGGGATATCCCTCTCTCTGATCATAGACCTCACAGCACCAGGTGTAATCCACCGGGTTCTGCACGGCGCGGCGGGTATATAAGGGCATATGCTCCGTCAAAGCATTGCCGTTCTTTACGATGGTCTTGACTCTGGATCCCACATGGATCACATCCTTGGGAAGACGGATCTCCCAATCGCCGGTACCGGGGATCTTTGTAAGAGGCGTTACATTCCATGCCCAGTTATTGAAATCTCCCGTCAGATACACCTGATCTGCTGCCGGTGCCCACTCACGATAGATCCATTCATCTTCCAGTTCATGGAAACCATAATACTCGTGACCGTTTGCAAAGTCCTTCAGAGTCTTTTTCCCATTCAGGAGCTCTTTTTTCTTTGCATCATACTTAGCCATTCTTAAGTCGATATTCTTCGAGAAAGGCTTAATATAGGGGTGTTCTGCCAGCTTATACATCGCATATCTCCTTCGAAAGATGATATTGTTTGTGGATATAACTGTCCTATCCTGTCGGTTTCTGTCACTGCATTTTCAAATCCTGTCATGTTCTATTCCATCACTATATCCGTTGACGCAGTCGAAACCTGACAAACTATTTTTTCTATTATACTGTCATTTCCCTTTGCTTCGCAATGCTTTTCCATTGTCAAAAAACATTCATATTTTCTTCAGAAATTTCGAGTTAGTCATTTCTTACGATTTATGCTATACTTAACTCTGTTATATGCTTATTCACCGGTGTATGCCGGTCTGTCATAAATCTCAATCGATTATGGAGATAACAATATGAAGAAAAAATGGCTGGTCATGATCCTGATCGCTGCCATGACCTTACCCTTGCTTGCAGGATGCAAAAAGTCCGATCCCACCCCTGAAACCGATGAGTCTTCCCAGACCTCCCGGGTAGTTCAGGCAGCCGAGACATCCGAGGAATCTTCCGAGGCACTCCCCGAATCCGTCTTCAAGCCCGCAGGCAGCAAAGAAGATGAGTCCTCCGAAGGAGAAGTTTCCGAAAACTCTGAAGAGAGTTCCGAGGCTTCGGGAAATGACTCTCAGGCAAATGGGAATTCTAAGGATACCTCCCAGGATTCCAAATCCGAGGTCCCTGAACCGGAAGCCGTCGAACTGACCTCCAAAGTCCGGTATGAGAGCGATTACCTGGGCGAAGAGGCATGGGGTAATCTGATCGATGCCAACTACGAAACCATGGAATACATCAGTGACGGTTCTACCCTTACTCTCAAGAGCGAGACTCCCATGGCTGGTATCTGGATGATCTGGGAAGTTCGTCCTGTCGAATGGTACGTCATTGTCGGTAATACCACCCTTACCTGCGGCAAGAATGAGTTTCTCCATGAATATGTTGCATTTCCCGAGCCTGTTACCGAAGTAACCCTTGATTTCTCCTATGATTGGGCCTACCTTTGCGACATCTATGTCTTCTCCGAAGGCAAGCTGCCCGGCTGGGTCCAGACCTGGGAGCCCATCTTGGAGCATGCGGATATCGCTCTGTTCCCCACCCACGCTGATGATGAGATCCTCTTCTTTGGAGGTATCATTCCCTACTATGCCGGTGAACTAGGCTTAAAGGTCCAGGTCATCTACATGACCTTCCATGAAAAACTTCGCTGGCACGAGCTGCTCTTCGGTCTTTGGACCGCCGGCGCCACCAACTATCCCCTGATCGGTCCCTTCGTGGATGAATATGCCGAGAACATCTATGAAGCCTTCGAGATCTACGGAACCGAAGCCTTTACCGAATTCCAGGTAGATTGTCTCCGCCGCTTCAAACCCTCCGTCATCATCTGTCACGATGAAGCCGGAGAATACGGTCATGGTGTTCACTGTCTGAACACCTATACCATGGAAGATGCCGTTGAACTCGCTGCTAATCCCGACGCATACTGGGAGAGCTACGAAAAGTACGGCACCTGGGATACTCCCAAGATGTACATCCACATGTACGAAGACCATCAGCTGGTCATGGACTGGCATCAGCCCTTAGAGCGCTTCAATGGTCAGAATGCTCTGGAAGTTGCCATCGATGCTTACGATTGCCATAACTCCCAGCACCAGTATTCCTTCGCCGTCATCGAAGAAGGTAATGGCGACTGCCGACTCTTCGGTCTGTACCGTACCACGGTGGGCTATGATGAAGGAAAGATTCCGGATATCATGGAGCATATCGATACGAGGTATTGATTTCTTTTGATTTCTTTTGATTTCTTTTTGATAGTGTATTGCAAGGACCTGCACGCCAAAGCGTGCAGGTCCTTTTGTTTGAACGGATCATAACCGATCACTCCCCGTGATATCCGTTGGTAGACCTCCTGTTTCCCCTGCCAACGGATCACTGACGATTTTCA
>JAZUIK010000074.1:0-5729 GCA_045642205.1 Bianqueaceae bacterium | reverse complement strand
AGGCCAAGGTGACCAACTATCAGGAACTGGGCCTGCATTCCGAGACGGCCGCCATGTTCAACATCACCAGCCGTGAGCAGGTCATCATCAACACCTGGTACGGCGGCGAGATGAAGAAGGGCATGTTCTCCATGATGAACTACTACCTGCCGCTGAAGGGCATCGCTTCCATGCACTGCTCTGCTAACACCGATATGACCGGCGAACACACCGCTGTCTTCTTCGGCCTGTCCGGCACCGGCAAGACCACCCTGTCCACCGACCCCAAGCGCCTGCTGATCGGCGACGACGAGCATGGCTGGGACGACAACGGCGTGTTCAATTTCGAGGGCGGCTGCTATGCCAAGGTCATCAACCTGGATAAGGATCCCGAGCCTGATATCTACAACGCCATCCGCCGCAACGCGCTGCTGGAGAATGTGACCCTGGATGAGAACGGCAAGATCGACTTCGCCGACAAGTCCGTCACCGAAAACACCCGCGTTTCCTACCCCATCAATCACATTGACAACATTGTGCGTCCCGTGTCCTCCGCTCCGGCCGCCAAGAATGTCATCTTCCTGTCCGCTGATGCTTTCGGCGTGCTGCCTCCCGTGTCCATCCTGACGCCCGAACAGTGCCAGTACTACTTCCTGTCCGGCTTCACTGCCAAGCTGGCCGGCACCGAGCGCGGCATCACTGAGCCCACTCCCACCTTCTCCGCTTGCTTCGGCCAGGCATTCCTGGAGCTGCATCCCACCAAGTATGCAGAAGAGCTTGTTAAGAAGATGGAGAAGTCCGGTGCAAAGGCTTACCTTGTCAATACCGGATGGAACGGAACCGGCAAGCGTATCTCCATTAAGGATACCCGTGGTATTATCGACGCTATCCTGAACGGCGATATCCAGACCGCTCCCACCAAGACCATTCCTTACTTCGGTTTCGAAGTTCCCACCGAGCTGAACGGCGTTGACACCGGAATCCTTGATCCTCGTGACACCTACGCTGATCCCGCTACCTGGGAAGAGAAGGCAAAGGATCTGGCTGCTCGCTTCCAGAAGAACTTCGTTAAGTACACCACCAACGAAGCTGGTAAGGCTCTGGTAGCTGCTGGTCCTCAGCTCTAATATCTGATCTCTGATCGATATTCTATAAGATGATCAAGACCTCCGGGATCTCCCGGAGGTCTTTCTTTTGCTTCTGATTCGCATTTAGTGTCAGAGCACATCTGCGTATCGACATAACTGCAAACAGAAAATCCTCAGGAAATGATCCTGAGGACTTTCTGTTATATCTCATTCTCTTTTACTGCATAAACTCATCGTAGATCGCTTTGATGGCTCCTTCGAAATCATCATTCTCTACACCGATGATGATGTTGAGCTCGGAAGATCCCTGGTCGATCATACGCACATTGATATCGGACTTTGCCAGTGCGGTAAACAATCGGCCGGCCGTACCCTTGGAGGACTTCATGCCTCTTCCAACAACAGCGATCAAAGCAAGACCTGCTTCCACCTCCACTGCATCCGGCTCCGCCAGACGATGGATGGTGGAGATTACCTGCTGTTCCTTCTCCATAAACTCATCTTCATGGACAATGACCGTCATGGTATCGATTCCGGTAGGCATATGCTCAAAGGAGATGTTATGCTCCTCCAAAGCCTGCAGTACCTTTCGGCCAAAACCGATCTCTGCATTCATCATAGCCTTGGTGATCAACATGGTACAAAAGCCCTTCTTACCTGCAATACCGGTGACCACATAATCCGGCTTCTGCGCTGTGCTCTCCACGATCCAGGTACCTTCATCCTGAGGACGATTGGTATTGCAGATATGGATCGGAATACCGCTGTGGCAAACGGGGAATACCGCATCCTCATGGAGTACGGATGCTCCCATGTAGGAAAGCTCTCTGAGTTCACGATAGGTAATATAGCGGATACCTGCGGGGTTCTCCACGATTCGGGGATCGGCCACCAGAAATCCGGATACATCCGTCCAGTTCTCATACACATCAGCCTTGGTTGCCTGTGCCACGATGGAACCGGTCACATCGGAACCTCCGCGGGAAAAGGTCTTGACACGACCATCCTTGCCCATTCCGTAAAATCCGGGGATGACAGCCTTTTCGTGTTTGGAGAGTTCCTCGCCCATGACCTTATAGGTCTTATAGGTATTCAGGTTTCCTTCGTTGTTAAAGAAGATCACATCCTTGGCATCGATAAAATCATATCCAAGGTATGCAGCCATGATCTTACCGTTCAGATACTCACCTCTGGAAGCGGCATAGTCTTTCTGAGGCTCTTCTCTCAAACACTCTTCCAGAAGAAGGAAATCATGGTCCAGATTAAAATCCTTGATCCCAAGATCATTAATGATCTCATCATAGCGAGCCTTAATGGCCTTTACCTGAGCAACATAATCTTCTCCTGCAGTCGCTCTTCTATAGGCTTCCAGGAGCATATCCGTTACCTTGGTATCACCGGAAAAGCGCTTTCCGGGCGCAGACGGAACCACATAGACTCTGCTCTCATCCGCGTGGATAATATCAACGACTTTACGGATCTGCTCTGCATTCGCCAGAGAACTTCCACCAAACTTTACTACTTTACGCATGAACTCTTGCTCCTCGTGTACCTATCTCAAGCATGACACTTTATCCATGTCACACACAATTTATAGAGTTTCTCAAAATAATAAATCAATTCCGGAAGGAATCATACTGGCGAAATAAACAAAGAGCGGCGGTCTAAGCCGTCGCCCTTCGTTAAGTCAAATGGAAAACTGTCGGATATCAGATCAGTTCCGCTCTCTTTTTCTCTGCTGTTTTATCAAACATTCTTCCACAGGAAGCAATATATTTCAGCGTTTCAGGAACCAGCTCCTTATTCACGGTCTTGCATGCATTGAAGGTCTCAAAGCTGAGGGTCTTGTTAAACCCGATCATCGCAAGTCCATCCGTGAAAGCATCCCAGTCCAGTTTGCCCCAGTAAGGAGCCTGATGATTATCGGATGCACCGTCATTATCGTGTACATGGAAACAGGTAAGACGATCTCCCAGATCCAACATGAACTGGCGGATATCCTGAGATGCGATCAGGGCATGTCCCGTATCCAGACAGAAAGCAAAGCACTTTTTACCTGCAGCATCATTTAACGTATCGATATAACGCGCTGCCTCCAGACCATTGTTGCAGCAAGCAGCATAGAGCTTACCCTTTTTGCCGGTGAACATATTCTCAAGGTGGATGGTTACATCGTTATCGATGGCTGTCTTTGCCAGTTTCAAATAACTTTCTACATTCACATTCCACTCTTCTTCTCTTGTCATGCGATGATCATAATCCATAAAGAAGGGATGGATGATCAGATTATGACAATCGATGGAGGCACACCCGATAATGGTCCTTCTTAGCATTTCGATCAACTGATCGTTCCACTCCTTGTCTTTATCAAAGGTATGGAGAGACGGGAAAGGTGCATGAGCCTGGTAGTTATCCAGGCCATATTTCTTTGCTGCTTCCTTCCAGGGCTTAAAATACTCCAGCATCTCTTTCTCCGAGGTAGTCGGATGAAACGGAGTTTCCAGTTTCTTCTCGATGATCCCTTTATAGGACTGCAGATGATCGATGTTGGCATCCACCGCATCAAAGCCGGCTTCCGCGATCATTCGATAGGCATTGTCGAGTCCAAAATCATAATCCAGATCTCCGGTCTGTACAGCAATCTTAAACATAGCGATGTCCTCCTTTGAATCGATAGGTCCACTACAAACAGATCACGAACTTAATAGATCATCATGGAATCATAATCCATGGCTTCCTCTTCCAGGAAGGTAAAGGACTCATCCTGAAGAACAGGAAGAAAAGCTTCCACAGGGATTCCCTGGAACTCACAACCGAAATTGTTAGCTCCGAACCACTTTCCCTCTTTCAGGGTCTGGTTCAGTCCACGGGCAAACTTGGTCATGTTGTCACAGTCATGGACACAGACATCCCATCCCTCTTCATCAGCGATCTTCATGAACTTAAGTGTCAGTTCATGGCTCCAGATAGGTGAGAGATATCCCTGATGGCACATATACATGTTCTCGCCATAGTAATTCTGGATATTGTTGGGATTCAGATGCAGTTCCGCACAATTGATGAAATCAAGACCTGTACCAAGGATCTTCTCCTGCTTTTTGAAGAAGGACTCGTAGAACTCCGGTGTCATGGGCGTTTCGATTCCGACCTTGGGAATATACTGCTTTGCCTTAGCGATATTCTCGATGACTCTGTCACTGCAGTTGGTGGCTCCCAGGTTAAATCGAAGTTCATCCAATCCTGCCTCTCCTAAAGCCTTCAGGTTTTCTTCCGTTGCCAGGGTACCATTGGTGTACATGTGCTGGTAAACACCCTTTTCATGGAACTTACGGATGATGCTGTAATACTTTTCGATCTCCATAAAAGGTTCCAGATAAACATAGGCAACACCGGTGGGTGTCTTATGGATATGGAACAAAAGATCCAGATCTCTTTCGTAATACTTATTATCACCGATCTCCCAGATACCCTCACCGATGGGAAGCTGTTCATCCAGTTCACCATAGTTATAGCAGAACTTACACTGGATATTGCAGCGGTTGGTCTTACGGATCGCAGAAAGTCCACTTCCCATCAGACAGGACTTACAGCCTGCAGGGAACTTCTCATCGGGACCCACATAATAGGTGCGCATATCCAATGACTTCAGCCCCTTGATCTCTTTTCTCAGGGCATCGCAGCGTGCGTTGACCGCATCCTCGATCTGTGCCAGAACGGAATAGATGATATCATAGTGGGATGTCATCAATTCTTCATCTTCCGGCATCTCCGCATAGAACTTCATCCATGTATAGGCATCTCGTTTAGAAATCTTCATAGGATTCTCTCATTTCATATAGTATTTGTGATCACATAGATCCCCGGATCAATGATCCTGGATCAGAGATCCGGTGTCATCTTACTTCTCAAAGGGAAGGACGATGATCTCCTTGGTAAAATCATTCAGCACCTTGCAGCCATCTTCCGTGATCAGTACCAGATCTTCGATACGGACACCGATTCCCTCTTCGGGAAGATAGATGCCCGGTTCTACGGAAAAGCACTGACCTGGGCGGATCACATCGGTATTAACAGAGGATACATCGCCAAATTCATGATCTTCTCTACCGATGGAATGACCGGTACGATGGGTAAAGTACTTACCATAACCCTTGGACTCGATATAGTTCCTGGCAGCCAGATCCACATCACACATACGGTTTCCGGGTTTCGCTGCAGCGATTCCCCTAAGGTTCGCTTCCAGAACGATGTTATAGATCTCTTTTTGTCTTTCACTGACTTCACCCAGGAAAACGGTTCTCGTCATATCTGAAGCATATCCATCCTGCATGCCGCCGATATCCAGAACGACACAGTCGCCATACTTACCCTTGGTATGATCTGCACCATGATGGGGATCTGCCGCATTATAGGCAAAGGCTGTGATAGGATCGAAGGAAACACCCTCGCATCCGTTGTCTTCATACAGTTTACGACAAAGGGCATTTAATTCCAGTTCATCATATCCCTGGTTGACCAGGGGGATCAACTGCTCCATGACCTTATCATTGGTCTTGGAAGAACGGATCATCTTTTCCTGTTCTTCCTCTGTCTTGATCATACGGACATAGTCGATGATAAAGGAACTGTTGACAAAACGACTCTCTGTCTGCAATTCCTGCA
>JAZUIK010000073.1:0-2292 GCA_045642205.1 Bianqueaceae bacterium | reverse complement strand
AAAGCGAAGCAGAGCCGGAGACCGAGCCGGAAAGCGAGGAGGAAACAGAGACCGAGCCGGAGGTGATCACGGAATTCACGGTTACGATCATTGCCGAACAGGATCAGTATACGATCAACGGCACTAAAATGAAGCTTTCGGGCATTGAAGGATATCTGGCTGCGGCACTGAAAAGACCTTCTACAGAGGTGAAGGTCGTGATCGTCAATAACTATGCATCTGCCAAGGCCTGGGATGATCTGAAGATCAGCCTGACAGAGCTGGACATCGTTCCTGTAGAGGAATAACAGGCAGGAAACTGAACAGAAAAAGGATGCCGGGCCCTGACCGGTTAAGCCGGGACCCGGCGTTCTTTTTGCTGTGAAGCTTTATGATGGGAGCACATCCCTGAACAGAAAGACTAACTATTAAATGTCAAGCCTAAATCGAAGAAATTCGTTTAGGTGGAAAGTACCTTGAAAACTGCATGACAATAAAAGCATCCGCAAGGGTGCTTACGTAGAGAGAGGCAGATACTTATCAATTAAGCAGCGCGATAGGCTTCTCCTGTCAGCTGCATATGATAGATGAGACGAACCAGCTTCTTGCAGGCGTGTGATATGGCAACGTAGTAGTGTTTACCTTCCGATCGTTTTTTTCCCAGATAAGCTTTGAATGTTGGATCCCACATACAGACATACTGTGTGGCATTGAATAAGGCATATCGAAGATAACGGGAACCACGCTTCTCCATATGCGCGTAGGAGGATGTCAGCTGTCCTGATTGATAAGTCGAGGGCGACAGACCGGCATACGCAAGGATCTGATCCGGATTGTTGAAACGTGAGAAATCACCGATTTCGGCAAGGATCATAGCCCCCATACGATTCTTGATCCCTGGAATCGTCGTAATCGGGGAACCTAAAGTATCCATGATCCCGTCGATGACGTTTTCGATTTCGTCGATCTCTTCGGAAATGACTTCGATCAGGTGGATCGTATGTTTGAGTTCCATGGATTTGGCCGGTACTACGGTACCGACAGAAGATCTTGCCGCATCGCGGATCATAACGGCCATCTCGCGGTCATAATGACCTTTGGAAGCCTCATAAAGAAGGTTTTTCAGTCTGGTCAAATGAGCATCGGCTATCAATGACGCACCGGGGAACTCAGAAAGAAGCGCATAAACAGAGGCCATATGGAGGGAAGGAACCAGCTTTTCCAGTTCTGGAAAAAGGATACTGACAAGTCTGGAAACAGAAGTTTTCAGCTTTGCCCGTTCCTGAACCTTATCAAAACGGTATCTGGTGAGTGACTTTAGTTCTTCGTTGTGGTATGATGTAGTTGTGTAGGGCTTGAGTGTCCTATCGGTCAATAACATCATAGCAATCGAAGCAGCATCGACTTTATCCGTTTTTGTCTTTCTAAGGCTCTGACCTTTTCTGAAAAGATTAGTATGCAACGGGTTGATAACAAAGCAGGGAAGGCCGTTATCAAGGAGCGAATGCAGAAGATTGAGTGAGTAGTGACCGGTAGCCTCAAGTCCTACTTTTACGTTGGACAGATCACCGGTCAAAGAACCGATCTTCTCATAGAGCTCATCGAAGCCCTGCCGATTGTTTGGAAAGGAAAACGGCGAGAACAGGATCTCACCATCCGAACCAAGGATGCAGCAGTCATGTTTGTCCTTGGCGACATCAATACCGACGTAGATCATTAAAGGATCCTCCTGAAGTATATTTGATGCTGCTGATGATCCACAGGGCTCTCTGTCGGATGTAACCTCGTTCTACATAAACCGTCATGCGGTATCTAACTGATTAACATTGTAACAAAGAGGCTGTGGTTGGAGCCTTTCTAAAACCGTCAATGCGGTAGGAGACAAAAACCAATCCACAGCATCTCCAGTAGTATAGCACACAGACCTTGGAGAGGGTCTATAAACACTACTACTTTATAATACGAGGAGAAGATTAAAGATGAGCGAAAAGTATGTTTACCTGCATGGTCAGATTTTGGGAACGCATTCCTTTTTTTTGAGAGATCACTTTCCGGAACCAGATGAATATGCCGAATTGTCAAAGAAGTGTTTTTTGCCAGGTGGTGAAACCGGTACAGCAGCCACGGTTCTTTCATCTCTTGGTGCAAAAGTAAAGATGGACGGAACCCATATCGGTACTGAAGTAGCCCCTATGCTAAAGCGCTTTTATGAGGAGCGAGGCGTGGATATTTCCTCCATGTTTTTTGATCCGAATTATACAGGTCTTATGGACTATGTACTGATTCATGGTCTTGTCCGTTCTCCAATGGGTT
>JAZUIK010000072.1:0-7341 GCA_045642205.1 Bianqueaceae bacterium | reverse complement strand
AAATACTCAAAATTTCTTCCGCACAGGGGATTACGCTTGATATTACATCCGGGGCCAAGGACTACGTCAACGCCCAGATACAGTCCCTCTTCACCGATGGCCTTTCCCTCTTCCTTCAGCAGTTCTCTGTTCCAGGTCGCACCGGAAGTGACCGCGGTAGGAAAACAGGTAGCCGGCAAAGACTCATTGATGCCGATCATATCGCTCTCTCCGGTCTGGCATCTCAGTCCGTGAGGGCCGTCGGTCATATGGATCGCCGGGATGCCGTACTGCTCCATAGCTTTGGTCTCCCAGAAGCTCTCACCGATACACAGACGGATCTTGTCCACCAGGGACATGGACTGAATGATCTCTTCGATATTTCTCATATATTGTTCCTCGCTACCCGAAATATTACTTTGCAATGGTCAAAAATACGGATCACCAGCTCATTCTTCTTTAGGTTCTTCCAGAAACAGTTTGAAACTGCCGGCCGTATGCTTTCCTTTGATGGTAATACGATAATCTCCCGGAGTGGAAATGATTACCTTAAAATGTTCGGCTTCTACTTTGTTTCCCTTGTAGATGGGCTTTTCTCCATCCATTCCGATGGTAATATCCACTCTTCCCTTCAGAAATTCAAATTCCACATCCAGGACATCTCCCTCTTTCAGGGCCATCACATGGGAATCCTTCTGGTTCATCCTGGTACACTCAATGGTATATGTGGTAGGATTCTTGATCTTCTCTCCCTTGAAAACATTCACATTTTCATAGATCAATACTACTGCCAGCACGATAGCAGCGATCACACTGACCAGCGCGATAATATACTTTTTCATTTCGTTCTCCTTTCCTCACAACGCTTCACTCAACAACTATTCATATAATAATCCATATGATTTTACCATATTCCTACCTGATTTCAATGTATTTCCTTTTCAGGTGATGCTATGTGGTATAATACTGATATAGCGTATCGTTTTCCTTATGTCACGATACGATCCCTATTCCGATAGCACAAAGGAGATTCACCATGCGCACCAACCTTGGTCCTAAAGAATTGTTATATCCCATGCCTGTCCTTATGGTCGGCACCTATGATGAGAACGGTAAGCCCGATCTGATGAATGCAGCCTGGGGCGGCATCGGCAATGATCACGAGATCTTCCTTTGCCTCAGTGACTTCCATAAGACCACCCAGAATATTTTAAAGACCAGGGCTTTCACCGTATCCATCGCTACTGAGGCTACCTTAAAGGCCTGTGACTATGTGGGTATCCGTTCCGCCAACAATGTTCCCGATAAGATGGAACGCTCCGGACTGACCATCGAAAAGAGTTCTCTGGTCAATGCGCCCATCTTCGCTGAGCTTCCCATCACTTTGGAGTGTTCTTTCACTTCCTATGATGCAGAGAACTGCCATCTGTTCGGTCAGATCTTAAATGTCAGTGTCGATGATTCCGTCATGACCGATGGCAAAGTCGATCTCTCCAAGGTCCTTCCCCTTACCTTCGATCCTTTCAACCACGTTTACCGCTCCCTGGGAGAAGTTGCCGGTCAGGCATTCCATGACGGACTGGAACTGGATTGATCCATCCTAGTTGAGTTGCATACTATTCAAAATTTCACCAGATGGTGACTTGAGAATTACACGGAGACATGTTATCATAATGTATACAAGAGTTTTATCTTTTGTATTTATGGGCTGGTCATTAGACCCAGGTCCAACCTAATCAGCGGGGAGACTCCCCGCTATTTTTGTTATAGGAAACCAATGAAAGAATTAAGCATTTTTGTTGACGAGTCAGGCGACTTTGGTGGTTATGAAAAACATTCGCCATATTATATCATCACAATGGTTTTGCATGATCAAAGCCATGATATTACCTATGCAATTCGCAGATTAAATTCTGCCTTAGCCGATCTTGGATATCCACAAGTGAATGCTATTCATACCGAGCCACTAATTCGGCGAGAACCCCCTTACCAAAATTATACCCCTAATGAACGCCGAGCTATATTTGCAAAACTATTCTACTTCACGATGAATTGCAACATTCAATATAAGTCATTCGTGTATAAGAAATCGTAAGAAATCAGAATATGATCATATTTTTAAGTTAGAAGCTCGAATGGCACGTGATCTATCGCGTTTCATACGAGAAAACCTCCAACACTTTCAATCTTATGATCAGATAATACTATACTATGATAATGGTCAACACGAATTAAATCGCATATTAAACACGGTTTTGGCTACAGAATTATCAGACTATGATGTTCGAAGGGTCTTCCCAACTGATTATAAACTTTTTCAGGTTGCCGACTTAGTCTGTACACTTACATTACTAGAACAAAAGATAAAAGAAGCGGAATTATCTCGTTCGGAACAATTATTATTCCATTCGAAAAGAGATCTCAAAAAGGATTTTCTGAAGGGTATTCACAAAAAAGAGTTCTCGTAACTTCATATGCCACAAACAATGAATCCCAGCGCCTCTATCGCGCTGGGATTCGTTGTTTTGAATACTTCTCCACTCTATACTTCATACAGTTCGTACAATTTCTGATAGATCTCGTATTCTTCCTCTGTATTCTTAGAAGACTCGAACAGGATCTTGCCTTGCTCTTTCTGATCATTCAGCAGGTCTTTTTCCCTCAGGACTCTCTGCACCTGCAAAGCGGTTCCCTTTCCGCCGTCATAGATCGGGATATCTCCCAGGATGTCCCGGATCAGTTTTTTGACAAAGGGATAATGAGTACATCCCAGTACCACGTTGTCGACGGTCCCCTGATAAGGAAGCAGGAACCCTTCCAGCATCTTCTTCAGATCCTCTCCCTCTAAGTTCATCTGCTCGATCCTCTTAGCCAGGCCGGGGCACTCCACAGGAAGGAACTCTGCCTGAGGTTCCAGTTGATGCTGCAGCTGGACATACTTATCCAGATGTAAGGTCACCGGCGTTGCCATGACCAGTACACGATTCTTCTTCTCCTCACTGATCCCCTTCTTGATCGCCGGTTCCATTCCGATAATGGGAAGCTCGGGGTAACGGACTCTCAGTTCACTTACGGCCACGCTGGTGGCGGTATTGCAGGCGATCACTATGGCCTTCACCTTCTGCTGCAGAAGATGCTGCACAATATTGTCCACCAGCTCCAGGATCTTCTCCGGTGACTTCTCTCCATAGGGCGCATTCAGAGAATCACCGTAATACATATAGTTCTCGTTCGGAAGTATCTGTACCAATTCCTTCAGTACACCGACTCCACCAACGCCGGAATCGAATACTCCGATACTGTTTTCCTTCTTCAGATTCAGATCAAAACGATCCATATAACTCCTCACGAATACAAAAAATATATGCTTAATTATAACCCTATTTCACTCAAAATTTCATCCACAAAATCACAAAACCAAAACAAATCCCCTTTCGACTTGACATTTTCCGAAAAAGCACCTATAATGACCAAGTCTTCTATCGTTCTATGAATGGTAGAAATTGCTCACCTCGGTTTGATAAGACCCCCCGTTTGTCTTATTGAACACTTCAGCCGGTTGATAGAGAACTCTAACAGCCGGTTCTTTTTTTGCAAAAAAACAGTTCATAAGAATAAAAACAAGGCCTTACTACTCAAGTTTACTTGAAGGAGTAAGGTCTTGCTTTTTTATTCTTAAGGGACGCATATGCATGAGATCTTTTCGAAGTCATGAGAAAAGATCGAATGATATCGGCCCTAGCGGCGAAGCAGCGTATGAACTGTGTAAGTAACTTTCAATCACAGGTGTTTTTGAATTTAGCGACTGTAGAGCATAAGTCCTCGAATGACCAAAGGGAATGAAAGGACGCATGCGATACAGCCTTTGCGGAGCAAAGGGTTGTTTTTACATCCCAAACAATTCTGCGGTTTTCTGCATCCTCTCAGCGATCGGAACGCCGAAGGGACATCTGGATTCGCAGGCCTGACAGCCGATGCACTCGGAAGCATGATGATCCAGCAGTTCATAATGAGAACGGATGGTTGCAGGAACCTCTTCCTGCATGCTGGCAAGGTCGTAGTATTTGTTGATCATAGCGATATCCAGATCCACTAAGCAGGGCTTGCAGTGTCCGCAATAGGTACACTGTCCCTGATAGGAATGCAGGGGTGCACCGGCTAGAACCGTTGCATAATCCTTCTCCTCATCGGAAGCGGTCTCATAGCGAAGGGCTTCATCCACCTGCTCCTTGGTATCATAACCAACCAGGATGGAAGAAACACTGGGACGGGTCAGAGCATAATGAATGCACTGCATGGGTGTCAGAGGTACACCAAAAGGAGAACGCTTAGCATCAAAGAGACGTCCGCCGGCAAAGCCCTTCATAACAGTGATGCCGACATTGTATTCTTCGCAGAGCTTATAGAGTTCCGCTCTTTCTGTGTTGATACCGTTCAGACCATCTTCGTAGTGATAGCCTTCCTTCAGAAGATCCTCCAGATCCTCACCGGCAGGCAGCATATCGAACGCAGGATTGACACTGAATAAGAGCATCTCGATCAAACCGGACTTTACCGCCATCTTTGCTGTCTCAGGATTATGAGAGCTCAAGCCGATATGACGGATCACTCCCTTATCTTTCATTTCTTTCACATATGCAAGAAAATCAGAGGTCTGCAGATACTCCCAGTCCTCTACGGTGTCCACATAGTGGATCATTCCCAGATCGATATAATCTGTCTGCAGACGGGTAAGCAGATCTTCAAAGGCAGGCTTTACATACTGCATATCTCTGGTACGGACATACTGTCCATTCTGCCAGGTGGATCCAAAGTGTCCCTGAACGATCCAGTTCTCCCGGTTTCCTTTCATGGCCTTTCCAAGAATATCTCTGGATTTGGGATCCGGCATCCAGCAATCGATAATGTTGATGCCCTTTGTGTTGGCATACTTCATAAGTTCGATGGATTCCTCTTCCGGATGACGCTCCAGCCATTCACCTCCGAATCCGATCTCACTAACCATCAATCCGGTCTTTCCAAGCATTCTGGTTTTCATACAGTTCTCCTTATATTCCAAACAACCGTTTCCATATCTGGAACCATGTTCTGAATTCTTTGACTTTGTTCTACTTTACTCACAATCAAAGCTTCCGTCAAGGAACATTCTCTCTTCAAATGTCTGATTCTCCATTCATATCCGATACTCCCAGCATCTTTCTATCCTCCATCTGTCTCCTCACTCTGACTCAACTGTCCATACACACGATCTTCCTCGCAGAAAACAACATTTTCTGCAAGTTTTCTTTCAGCATCCTGCAAATATGTGTGGCATTCCTTTCTTTCGTTTTGTCTGCCACACCGCAAAATCACTGGTTTATCGGGCATATATAACGAATCCGTCATAATTTTCCATGGATAACCTACTGTCTTTGAAAGAATTGACAATTGTGTTTTCTTGCAAAATCGAATACAATATTGAATCACCGACAAATATCTGCTTCACATTTTATGGAAGCTGAATAAATATAACAGGAGTGTCCCATGAAACCCTATACCCAAATGACTCTTGAGGAGCTTGAGATCGAACTGGAAAAGATCCGAGCTGAATATAAGTCCTACCTGAAACTGAACCTGCATCTCGATATGAGCCGCGGTAAACCCTGCACCGAGCAGCTGGATCTGTCCATGAAGATGATGGAATCTCTGGCTGGTGAAGAGCTGATCAGCGAAGAAGGTGAAGACTGCCGTAACTACGGTGTCCTTACCGGTATCCACGAGGCCAAGGTCCTGATCGGTGACATGATGGAGAACCATCCCGATAATATCATTATCTACGGAAACTCTTCTCTGAACGTTATGTACGACACCGTATCCCGTGCCATGACCCACGGTATCATGGGAAATACTCCCTGGTGCAAGCTGGACAAGGTCAAGTTCCTCTGCCCCGTTCCCGGTTATGACAGACATTTCGCTATTACCGAGTACTTCGGCATCGAGATGATCCCTGTTCCCATGAGCCCCAAGGGACCCGATATGGATATGATCGAAAAGCTGGTAGCTGAAGATGAGGCCATCAAGGGTATCTGGTGTGTTCCCAAGTACTCCAATCCTCAGGGTTATTCCTACAACGATGAGACTGTTCGTCGTTTTGCAAGATTGAAGCCCGCTGCCAAGGACTTCCGTATCTTCTGGGATAATGCTTACGGTATGCATCATCTCTATGATACCCATCAGGACTATCTGATCGAGATCCTGGCTGAGTGTAAGCGTGCAGGAAATCCCGACCTGGTCTATAAGTTTGCTTCTACTTCCAAGATCACCTTCCCCGGAAGCGGTATTGCTGCTCTGGCAACCTCCGCCAACAACATGGAAGACATCAATAAGCAGCTGAAGATCCAGACCATCGGTCACGATAAGGTAAACCAGCTGCGTCATGTTCGCTTCTTCGGCGACATCCACGGAATGGCTGAGCACATGCGTCTGCATGCGGATATCATCCGTCCCAAGTTTGAGGCGGTCTGGGAGATCTTCGAAGAGAACCTTGGCGGTCTTGGCATTGCTGAGTGGACCACTCCCAAGGGTGGATACTTCATCGGCTTTGATTCCATGCCCGGCTGTGCTAAGAAGATCGTTGCCAAGGCAAAGAAGGCCGGTGTCATCCTGACCGGTGCCGGCGCTACCTATCCCTATGGTATCGATCCTCAGGACACCAACATCCGTATCGCTCCCACCTATCCTAACCTGGATGATCTGAGAGTTGCTGCCAAGTTGTTCACTGTCTGTGTTAAGCTCATCTCTCTGCACAAGCTGGTAGATGATATGAAGGCAGCTCAGCAGGCCTAAGATTCTAAGACAAATATTTTTTCTACAAAAAAACTCATCGGCTTCACATCGCAATGGCGACGGTAAATCGATGAGTTTTTTGTTTGCAGATTTTCACTCCACGAACTGTCCCTGGCGATTGACCCAGAGGGATCCTTCGAAGGTAAATCCCCTGGTCCCTGCCAGCGCATGGTTCTTACAGGTGTAGAAGGTATTCTGAAGGAAATGCAGCTCCGGTTTATACTCCTTCCCAACGTCGAAAAGAGGATATATCCCTATCGAACTGATCCAGAATCTTCCCAACAATATGGTTCGCTGCATCGTCAATCGATTGGGGATGATTATAATAGCTCAGCATTGGAGGCAAGATGACTGCGCCCATCTGACTCAGTTCATACATATTTCGCAAATGGATCGTGGACAACGGACATTCTCTTGCCACCAGTATCAGTTTTCTGCGTTCTTTCAGTGTGACATCCGCAGCTCTAAGCAGCAGATTGTCGCTGTAACCGCAGTGGATACCCGCTACTGTTTTCATACTGCACGGGACAACGATCA
>JAZUIK010000071.1:0-10326 GCA_045642205.1 Bianqueaceae bacterium | reverse complement strand
CATCGGTTCTCCCTTCCGCAGCGGCACCTCTACTGAATGGTATGAGACTGCCTTTAAGATGATCTCCGATCAGAAGGATTCTTTAGAGCTCATGTACCAGGAAAATTTCCAGTTTGAATGGATGAAGGTCGTCAATTCTCTCGCCGTCCACGATGAGTCTTTCTCCGCTGAGAAGAAATTCCAGCGACTCGTCTGGTGCGGCGGCTTCGAGAATGTGGTGGCTCAATGGCTGAACGAGGGCATGAAGGAAACACCCGCTGAGATGGCCTCCTACTGCGTCAAGTATCTTCCCGCCATTACCAAAGAAAGCTGATCATCCATCATTTCGCTCGATACAATCTCAGCAAAGCACAAGGCCTTCGGACATCTGTCCGAAGGCCCTTTTGCTGTCTAATCAGCTGTCTATTCAGATTTCTATTCGATCATCGATCGATCAGCACTCATCATCTTTCGATTATCTTTTGATAATCGTCTTGTTCACCCCGGTGAACGTCTCGATCGGCTCTAGGCGATCGAGTTTACATAAAACAGGTGTACTCGCTGACATCCTTGCGCAAGTCGTGATTGGGAAGGGGTCCTGCTTCAGGAGCTGCATATCCCAGATCCATGAGCATGACCAGTTCCACATTCTCGGGAAGGCCCAGTGCCTTTGCCAGCTCGGTGGGATCAAAACGGTTCAGCCAGCAGCTGTCCACACCTTCATTGGCAGCTGCAAGGATCATATGGGTGGCGACGATGGTGGCATCCTCCACTCCGGAGGTGCGAACACCATCGGGATAGGTATAGACATTGTTCTTATCATAGCCTACAGCCAGCACGGTGGGAGCACCGTAGCGGCAGGGAGTGATGGCATCTACCTTAGCCAGTGCTTCTTCAGACTGCAGTACATAGAGGCACTGCTCCTGGAGATTCTTGGCGGTGGGCGCCAGACGTCCGGCTGCAAGGATCGCATCGATCTTTTCCTTTTCTACCTGTCGATCACTGTATTTTTTGCAGGAATAACGCTGCTTGATAACTTCATTAAATTCCATGGTCCTTCTCCTTTAACTTACTTAGGATAAGGATATTGTCTCACTGTCAAAGGGAAATGACAATAGAGTTTTTCAGCTGATCACTGATACTTCTTCTCCAGAGTAAAGCCTCTTCCGGAGACTTCCATGACCCTGGATACGATGACCAGTGCATCCGGATCCACCTCGTGGACCATGCGCTCGATCTTGGCAAATTCCCGGTTAGAGATGACACTGAGGATCATCTCGGTGGAATCCTTGGTGTAGCCGCCTTTTCCGCTGAGCAAAGTGACACCACGATCGGCCTCATAGAGGATCTTGTTGGTGATCTTTTCATGTTCCTTGCTGATGATCTTCAGTTCCGTACGGGAGGTACCGCGAAGTAATACCTTATCCAGAACGACCGAATAGATCAGGATATGGACGATACCATAGAGCAGGTTCGAAACGGGAAAGATGGCGATCTGTGCCAGAAGGATCGCTACATCCACGATATACATGGTAATAGAGATGGGCAGTTTAAAGTACTTATTCAACGTCAGCGGGATCACATCCACACCACCGGTAGAAGCTTCCTCTCGCATGACCAGTCCCAGACCGATTCCCACAATGACACCACCCAGTACCGCACAGAGGACAATATCGTCTGTTAAGACATAGTCCCCGAAGACCTTCTCCAGGATCGCCAGAAATGCAGGATAGGAAACCGTACTGAGAAGTGTTCCCCAGGCAAACTTCTTTCCAAGAAAGATCAGTCCCAGGATCCAGAAGCCTACATTAAAGATACCGGCATACAGAGAGACCGGAAGGCCTGTCAAACGGTTCAGGGCAAGGGATATACCCGTTACTCCACCGGTCACCAGACCGGATGACATCAGGAAAAAACGGACAGTAGCTGCATAGATTAGATTTGCCAGCAGGATGATCAGGACGGAACGGACTTGTTTTGCACGCAGTTTCATTCTTTACCTCCAAAAAAGGAACACCTCGACCCATATCTTTTCCCTGACAGATGTGGATCGAGGTGTTAACCTAATACGAGGCTATTATACACTTTTCATTTCAAAAGTCCAGAAAAACTTTCCATTTGAAAATTATTATTCTCCAACACTTCATTCTCTTAGCCGTATCCCAGCCACTTTCCAACTAACAAAAAGAAAACGTTTTGAAGCATTGCGACAGTTTCTGATCGCACAGCTTCAAAACGTTTCTTTTTGTTATATCTCTTTACCTTCTTTAAACATGAGCATCATCTCATTGGTAAGGCTGTAGGAATCGGGCTGCAGGATGATGTCCTCCCGCTTGGTCCATTCCGCATACTTCAGTTCGTTGTCATCCCTGCGGATGGCATCATCACCATCCACATCGCAGTAGAAGCCTGCTAAGAGATCGTTAGCACTGCCCCAGGGCTGAGACTTATAGTAACGGATGTTCTTGACCTTGACACCGGCCTCCTCCATGACCTCTCTCTCAACAGTCTCCTCCAGAGTCTCACCGATCTCGGTGAATCCGGCAATGAGCGCATTATGAGCAAAGCCGCGGCTGTATCTGGTGATGAGGATCCGATCTCCGTTGGTGACACCTACGATGACCGCCGGCATAATGCGGGGATAACAGGTATATCCGCAGTTGGGACATACTCTGGCTCTCTCTAACTTAGAGTGCTCCGTTACGCTTCCGCAGCGACCACAGAAAGTATTGTCTCTGTACCAATCAGAAAGATGCTTTCCGGTATAGGCGACCATCATCATCTCCTGAGGGCCTACGAGTTCATCACGGATCAGTCTTAAATCTCTGAACTTGAGCCCCTCTGTCTCCAGGGCCTTTTTATGGGCGGCTGCCTCTTCCTTTTTTGACTGCTCTTCTACGCCATAGAGGAAGAAACGCGTCTCATCCAGTTTAAAGAGATAGGTCAGATCTTCTGCCTTCACGCCTTTTTTACTCAGCTCCCCCAACGTAGGAAAATCAATGTCTCCCTCACCTTTGGTGAGCAGTTCTCCTCCGCGAATGACCATTACCTTATCCTCCGGCATAGCCACTGCCTTAGGATCGTAGGGATTATGTAATCTATGCGGTGCGATATCCTGGATCATGGAACTTCCTCCTTGTTATATGAAGGTTTTATATATTTTATGATCAGATCTCTTATTCGACATCCACGATCAGATCGGACTCGCGGAACTGCAGAGAATAGAGCTTCTTATAGGTTCCGTCTGCCTCGATCAGGGACTCGTGGGTACCCTTTTCTGCCACGCGGCCGTTGATGATAACGGCGATCTCATCCGCATTGCGGATGGTGGAGAGACGATGAGCGACCACCAAAGTGGTACGACCCTTGCACAGCTCATCCAGAGCCTGCTGGATCAGGACCTCGGTGGTGTTATCCAGTGCACTGGTCGCCTCATCCAGGATCAGGATCGCAGGATCCTTCAGGAAGACACGGGCAATACTAAGGCGCTGCTTCTGACCACCGGAGAGCTTAACGCCGCGCTCACCGATCTCGGTGTCGTAGCCGTTCTCCAGAGTCATGATATAGTCATGGATGTTGGCACGCTTTGCTGCCTCGATGACCTCTTCCTCGGTAGCATCGGGACGTCCGTACAGGATATTCTCACGGATGGTTCCCACAAAGAGGAAGACATCCTGCTGTACGATACCGATGTGCTTTCTTAAGGACTCATGGGTCAGCTTGCGGATATCCTTACCGTCGATGGTAATGGAACCCTGTCCTTCACCGATCTCATAAAAGTTCGGAAGCAGGTGGCACAAAGTGGTCTTTCCGCCGCCGGAAGGTCCGACCAGAGCCATCTTGCTGCCCTTGTCGATGTGCAAAGAGACATCATGCAGGACCTCCTGAGAGGTAGCATAGGAATAGGTGACATGATCGAACTCGATGACACCCTGGACATCCTTCAGTTCCTCGGCATCCTCTGCATCCTTCTCGGGCTCGATGTCCATGATCTCTACGAAGCGCTTGAAACCGCTGGCACCGTTCTGATACTGCTCCATGAAGTTGATCAGGGTGTTGACCGGGTTGATGAACAGGTTAACGGAAACGATAAAGGTAGAATAGTCACCGAAAGAGATACGTCCGGCATACAAAAACAGTCCGCCGGCGATCAGGATGATGACGTTGAATACATCCGTAACAAAGGACGTGGAAGAGAAGAACATAGCCATGGCATGGTAAGCTCTCTTGGAAGCTGCCACGAACTGGGCATCACCACTTTCAAATTTCTTGATCTCACGATCCGCATTGGTATAGGCCTTGGTAACACGGATACCGGTGACGCTGCTCTCTACTGCTGCATTGATGGTGGCGTTGCTCTTTCGGCGATCGTCAAAGGCAGCGCTCATCTCCTTACGAAAATGCAGAGTAACAAAGACAAGGATCGGTACACAGGCAAAGATGATCAATGTCAGGATAGGATCGATCATGCACAGATAAGTAAAGGACATGATGATCATGACTGAACTGATCAGAAGGTTCTCGGGGCCATGATGAGCCAGCTCACAGACTTCGAACAGATCGTTGGTAATACGGGACATGATACGTCCGGTCTCATGCTCGTCGTAGAAGCTGAAGGGCAGCTTTTCCAGATGGGCAAACAGATCCTGACGCATGGCCGACTGCATCTTAACACCTATGACGTGGCCGTAGTACTGGACAAAATATCTCAGCAGCATACGGATGATGTACAGTGCCAGCACCGTTGCTCCGGCAATGACGATGGTAGTATACATCTTCTCCGGAATATAGATGTTCAGCATGTTTCTGGTTACGATGGGGTACACCATTCCGATCACAGAGATCAGAAGGGATGCCAGCATATCCAGGATCAGCATCTTTCTGTGGGGCTTGTAGTACTGAATAAATCGTTTCAACATGATTCGTTAACTCTCCTCTCCTCAGCATCACGGACCCGTTCCCCCGAACGGTCCGATAGGACAAAACTTACTCAAACCATTTCTTGAGTTTCAGAGCATCCTTAAACTCAAAGATGGCTTCGTTCCAACGACTGAACAATCCAATGATCGCACCGTTGACCAGTGCGCAAAAGATGGTGCCCAGTTTGACGCCCTCAAAGTGGCCGAAACCAAAGAAGGCGAAGGACAGGACCACTGCCACCAGGCAGCTGACGATATCATATACCGTCTTGGTCTTGTTGATGTTTGTCTTGTAGCGCTCCGATATCTCTTTGACGATAAGCTCATATGCTTCCGGTGCAAAGTAGGTATGGAACAGCATGGAGACTCCAAAGCTGCTGCAGAGCATTCCTACCACAAAGAAGACCAATCGAAAGGCCACTCCGTCTCCGGGAACAAGGGCAACCAGGGCCATCATTCCATCCAGGATCAAGCCGTAGATCACGGCGGTGACAAAGGAGAAGAGATACTTCCACTTGAACTTTCTCCAGACGAGGATCGCTGCTAAAACGAGCACTGCCTGCAGGGAATATTCTGCCATGCCGAAGGTGAACCAGCTGAAGGTCTCAGCCACTTTCAGATGGACCAGATAGGCAGGGGCGACTACCATGGACATGCCATAATTGGCTCTCTCCATAAAGGCAGCACCGAAGGCCAGGACCACCAGACCAATGACATAGGCAAACTCAGAATACAAGACTTTCTTACCGTTCATATATAAAACCTCCCGGGAACGACGCTGACGTTTGATACAGAAACGGCAAAAGTTGATCTATATGTACCCAAAAGGCACAGAACGGTTACTATTATACTCCTTCTTTGATGACTCTGCCAGCACTTCTACCGAAGATTCATTGTATCAAATTTTTCTTACTCATTCTCTGGATACGATCCCCTCTTGGAGCCTTCCGGTGGTATAATGAAACCATCGATTTTCAAACAAATATGCAGGAGGTACACCATGCTTAAGGTTGGTCTGATCCTTTATTCTGTTCGTGACGAGATGGCCAAGGATCCCATTGCTACCGTCAAGAAGGTAGGCGAACTCGGATATAAATATGTAGAGGTCTGCAATCACAATGCTGCCGAAGATCCGGGATGTGGTTTCGGTATCAGTGCAGAAGCACTCAAGGCAGAGTTCGATCGTTTCGGAACCAAGGCGATCTCTGCTCATATCTTCCCTATCGAAGGTGCTGACCTTACCAAGGTCGTGGAATACGAAAAGATCCTCGGCAACACCAACATCGTCAACCCCATGGGCCGCTATGCCTCCTACGATGATATGATGCGTCAGATCGAAGGCTTCAATGCCAGCGGTAAGATGCTCAAAGAGATGGGTATGAACTATCTCTACCACAATCACAATCAGGAATTCCGCACCTACAAGGGAAAGAGCATCATGGATTATATCGTGGAGAATACGGATCCTGCCTATGTTTCTCTGGAACTGGATACCTTCTGGACCATGCGTGCCGGCAAGGACCCCATCGAGATCCTGAAAAAGTATGGCAACCGTATCAAGCTGGTCCATCAGAAGGATTTCGCCTGGGATGCTACCTGCCCCATCAACCTGAACGGTCTGACCCCTGAGGACTGGGAACTGGAGGAAGGCGAGATCTTCTCTCCCAACGGCCGCGTGATCGAGCGCACCACCGAGCCTACTCCCGAAGAGCTCAAGGAAATGGAAGCGCAGCGTATCTCCCGTAATTCTGCTTTCGCCGAGATCGGAAAGGGTATCATGCCTATCCAGCAGATCATCGACACCGTGGATCAGTATACCGGTGCGGAGTACATCATTTTGGAGCAGGATTACACCCGCATGGCTTCCCAGATCGATTCCGTTACCGTCAGCATGGAATCCTTCAAGAAATTCAAGAACATCAGCTGGGAAGGTTGATCGATCTATGAACGATACCTTCACTCTCTATGATCTTAAGGTCGAGGTGGTGGCAACGGACCGTCCTATGGTCTGCAGTCACAAAGTCGGAGATTATTTTCTCGTCCAGGGTGAGAACCTGATCTTCCCGGATGGCTGTCAGTCTTTCTCCATGTATGCTCTCTCGGCATTATTGCCCCTGCTTGCTGCCAAGCAGCGGGAGCTTCACCCTAATGACTGGATGCTCTCCGATAGTGAGATTGCCTGCCCTGACCCTAACTGCGGAGCCCATTTTCGTATTACCAGGGTCGGTAAAAGGATCTTCTCCCACGCGGAATGCACAGTGGTTCCGCTGATGGACCTTAGCGAAAGCTCCTCTTCCGATCCCAAATGACCTTTCGACATCTTTGTCGCCACTATGATCTATTTGCAACTATGGAACAGAAAAATCAATTCAAGAATGGATATACCTTTAACCGAGTGATCAATGGCTGCTGGCAGCTCTCCTCCGAGCATTGCCTCCAGGGAAAGCTCGACATCGATGATGCCATCAAGGGCTTTCATATGTTGGTGGACCAGGGCTTTACTACCTTCGACTGTGCCGATATCTACACCGGCGTCGAAGAGATCATCGGTCGTTTCGTCAATGAACTGAAAGGATCCGGCTACTATCAGGAGGAAGACATCCAGGTACATACTAAGTTTGTGCCGGATAAGAGCATCCTTCCCGTTATCGACCGTGCGTATGTGGAAAAGATCATCGACCGCTCTTTAAAGCGTATGCACAGAGAAGCCATCGACCTGATCCAGTTCCACTGGTGGGACTTTCAGATCCCCGGTATGATGGAAACAGCCTTCGAGCTGGTCCGTCAACAGGAAAAGGGTAAGATCCGCAACATCGGCCTTTGCAACATGGATACCGAGAGGGTCAAGATGATGGTGGAAGCGGGCATTCCCGTTGTCTCCAATCAGGCCCAGTATTCCTTCTTCGATCG
This sequence comes from Bianqueaceae bacterium, assembly GCA_045642205.1. Classification (GTDB taxonomy): domain Bacteria; phylum Bacillota; class Clostridia; order Lachnospirales; family Bianqueaceae; genus RUG760. Next base: position 2,518 of record JAZUIK010000071.1, on the reverse strand, counting down.
TCGTCCTGAAGCTTCCCTGCTGGATTATTCTGCGGATCATGATGTCTTCACCTTCTGCTACGGCACCTTGGCGGGCGGTTTCCTGGATGAGAGATATCTTGGTAAAGATTATCTTGCTCCCGAGACCCGGTCTCAGGTCAAATATATGCAGATCATCGAAGACACCCTTACCTGGGATGGTCTTCAGAAGCTACTGACAATGTTAAAGGATATCGCTTCCAAATATAATGTCTCCATCGCTAATGTAGCCACCCAGTATATCCTGAAGCAAAAGAGCGTCGGCGCCGTTATGATCGGTACCAGAAACTCCAAACATGTAGCCTCCAACATCCGTACGCTGCAGTTTGACCTTTCCCAGCAGGATATGGATAATATCCGAAGTTTCCTGGATCAGTATCCTAAACTGCAGGGCGATTGCTACGATCTGGAGAGGACCTCTCCCAGATATCAGGGCATCATCCTGACAGATCTGAATAAGGAATGAAGTATAAAAGCCAAGTGCTTCTCTCAACAGCATTACGCTACTGAGAGAAACACTTGGCTTTTTTTGATGCTAGAATATTTATGGGATGCTCCTAGTCAAAATCATCTTCGTTAATCTACAAACAGAAATTGATCTATCAGATCAACAAATGATTTATCTGACCATAGTTCAACAGGAGTATAGAGTAAATTCTTGAAGTTGAGATCAAATACAATTCTTTCCCATTTATCCGTAAGAATCGCATAACCATTATTAACCGCGTCAATGTAATATACCGTTCCTAAATATACAAAAGACATATCGACGGTCATTGGAGGGTCATCAGATCTCTCCGGGAATTCATCCCATCTCTGCCATACTTGAAATTGTTCCCATGTAATTTTAACTAGATTCTTGTTTTCGTAACCATCTGTTCCAGACATATGATTTCTTACCCTCCCATATATGATTCACTCGATTCACCATTTGAACTTCTTTTTCCGTCAGATGCGCAAACCCTTTATTGGTATCCTTTTCATTATGATTATATCCATGATGTGTATGTGGAGAAACTCCGTAATGTGGTTTATCAAGGTCGATCTGTTTCTTTCTCTTATTGTCTTGATCGTAATAAGAAATATACTTTGGATCACCTTTTCCATCTAGAGTAACATAGACACGATTATTCGTCATAGTTTCCATCGGCGCTGTTGTATTCCCTGATAAAGGAACCACAAATTTAATATTTCCATTAGTAAGCAAGGATCTGTATTCTGATCCATACACTTTTCCTTTTGTACTTACACCAGTACTACTTCCTCTTCCTCCCATCAACAAACCTCCTTTCCAGATCTATAATAACCCACCGTAATAATGTTACCGCCCATCTCATCGAATGGTTTTCCCAAACATATAATCGCTTGTGGTTCGATCCTGATTAACATTTCATCGTACCCATTCAGGAATTCTTTTTTTGATCGTTTGCATCCAATCATCCCTATCGAAACAACCGAATGTTTTTCAATCCCATCAAAGCAAAACTCAAAACTTCTACGATCGCTCCAGCTTATAGTCGGAACAACCGTCAATCCCTGATCTTGCCAGAAAGCACCAACCCATCTACTATGAGCGATACTTTCCATTTGTCTCCAATAATTCATATCTGAATAAGTCGAATAATCAGGAGTCAACAAAAACTTATATTGAGACAAACGGCCCAAGGATCTTTCCGGATTTCTGTAGACTCCTTCAAAACGATAATCATCAATGAAAAAATGAACACCTTTTCTTTTGTTCTGCTCGGTATCATTGGCCCTTGTATCCGAATAAGCGATCAAGTCAATCTCATTTAGATCGATCTCCTGCTTTTCAATGAATGGAATCTGCCACTCACCTGCAGTTTGGAAACAATTTCTACTAAATAACACATTATTGCGCATCTCTACGCTTGTCATTTTATCCCTCCTTTCAAGTGGGTAATTGACACAAATTAAGAAAACTGTCATCGACTTTGTTAGAATTGTCGATTGACTTTCTAATGTAGAAATGCTATCGTACTAAACACCATTTCTTAGATATGCGATAGCATTTCTGGGACAATAGAACGCAATGATTTGCTGCTGGAACAGCATTTCAATGCGTTTTATTTTTTTACACTCATACACATCACCTCTTTCCATTCATGACCATCTCGTTCGAGTATCCATCCAAGACATTCTCTCGCCCTCACGTTCATACTCGTCATCAAAATCAAACCTATCGTATTTTTGAGGGGCTATATGATTAATGACTTCAGCGTACTTCAAAAGAATACTATCATCGAATTCCTTTTCAGATCGACTGTGCCATTCATATTCAAATTTCGCAAGCGTCTCTTTTCTTTTTTGAGCAGCTGCCTCCGATACACCAAAGGAATTCATAATAAAACTCACAGTAATTGGGTATCCTCTGCGTTGTGCTACTCGTAAAAGCTGTTCAGGCATTAACAGTTGAGCAGCAAAGCAATTAGCTTCGACTTCCTGCTTTTGATATTTGGGATTTGTTTGTTTCAAATTC
>JAZUIK010000070.1:0-4578 GCA_045642205.1 Bianqueaceae bacterium | reverse complement strand
TTTGCTGACACACCGCATCGAAGGGTACTTTTCCTTTATATTCCATTAATTGTTAAATCATTCCCCTTTGATAAAGTCATAGATACTCTGCTCCAGCGCTTCATTATCATCGGAAATGGTTCCGACCGGTGCCGCACAGATCATGTACTCCTCCACGCCGTCTAACCCAAACAGCTTAGAACTTGCCTTGGGTTCCACACCGGCAATCGAGCAGACACCAAAGTCCAGAGCTGATCCTGCCAGATACAGACTCTCCAGAACAACACCCGCATCGATCAAAATAGAGCGATGGGCTTCTGCCCCATAGCGCCACTCGGCTCTGTAGGGGATCACACTGAAGAAGAAAATAACGTTGGCATTGATCACAAAATCCTGGTCACAGAGCATTTTTGTTACCTGCTCTTGAAGTGCTTCATCCTTAGGATCGATCTCCTGGATCAGCTCCAGTTCATGCTCCATGGGCAGGTAATGATACAGTCCGCAGGGAAGTTCATCCACATCGCTGACATACAGGTAGGTTTCAAAACAATGTCTGGCACCACAGCTGGGAACGGTCCTTAAGGTGGCATAATTCTCGCCACGGATACCCTTGACTCCCTGGCAGGCCCAGAGAAGGAAGGACAGAGAACGAAGGCTCATTGTCTCATCCGTAAATACACGATGGGATCGTCTCTTCCAAAGGAGCTTCAGATAATCCTCCTCCATGGGAATACGGTCAAACTTTCTGGAAAGCTTAAAACGCTCTCCACCCATGGGAGCTTTTGTCAAAGGCGGCTCCTGTACACCCCTGGACTGATCGGAGTTACTTTCAACTTCCAGTTCCTTCCAGCGAAGGAATTCTCTGTTTCTCGCGATCAGAGTCTGTCTATCCTGTTCCATATAAAATCTTTCTTCCTTATACAACGCACATAATCCTGTTCAAGTAAAAAACAGGTGCCCGTTTTTAGCGAGCACCTGCGATTATATCAAGGATCTCAGAAGAAAAACATAGAGAATTATGACAAATCTCTCCGGTATACAGAGGATATTTGTCACTAATCACTTGCTTTTCCGAATATGTGCCAGATTCTCAAACAGTTTAAGAGCTGTCGGCAAGATGGCATCGTTGAAATCATATTCCTTTGTGTGGATCTGGGGATAGTCCTCTCCGTTACCGATAAAGAAGATCACACCGGGGCATTCCTTCTGAAAATACCCAAAGTCCTCAGAGGAACGGATGGGATCTTCGATCTCTATCGTCGTTAGCCCCATGTCCTTTGCGGTGGATAATACCTCTTCCACTAAAGATGGATCGTTCACGGTCTCCGGGAACACATCGCTCCACTCCACCTGGAAAGCCAGATCATATTGTTGACTGATCTCTCCGGCCAGTTTTTCCAGCGCCTTGTAGATACCATGCATATGGATCTCCATGGAAGATCTGAGGGTCAAAGATACCTCTCCTTCTCCCGGTGCAATGCCAAAGTCACTGTTTCCTACCTTCACACCCACGATGGTACCGAAGGTGAGAGGATCCTCGCAGATCCCCTTTTCTTCCTTATATGCATCCATAGTCTTTTTCGCTGATCCGACAAACTCAGCGATAGCCACGGCCGGATTGTTGCCATCCTCCGGCTGAGAAGCATGGGCCTGTTCTCCCTGAAAACGGAAAGTCACTCCCATAGAGGGACAATGGATCAGCCCTTTACGAAGGATCACGCTCTTTTCAGAAAAACCGCTCCAGTTATGGAAAGCATAGATCTTCCGGATCTTCTTTTCTTTGATGATGGGGGCACAGACCTTGGCTCCTGCACCGATCTCCTCTCCCGGCTGGAAGATAAAGACGATATTCTTTTCTGCCCCGTATCTGTCACAGCTTAGAGCTAAAGAGGCAAGGTTCGCACTCTGTCCGTCATGACCGCACTTATGAGATACACCCGGATCCAAAGACCCATAGGGCAGATCCAGATATTCCTCATGGGAAGTGCATCCATCTCTGCGCGGAAGGCAATGGTCTCCGCCTCTTCCTTCTGGCAATCGTACTCTGCCAGGAACCAGGAACCATGATCTTCGATCTTCAGTTTCGTATTGTTCTTAAGAAACTCCATTAAGATCGCCTTGGTCTTTGACTCTTCCATGGACAGTTCCGCATTTTGATGGAGCGTATGTCTGAGTTCCCTTGCCATCTTTTGGATCTGATCCTCTTTGCTCAGATGGACCTGCTCGGCAAAGTAGTGTTCCAGTGCATAAGCAAAATGCTCGTTGAACTTCTCTGCTGCCTCTTTAGAAATATCCCACTCCGTATGCATGATATCAAAGGCATGAAAATCTGTCGGATATACATCCACTTCCGCTTCGATCCCCGCCTTTTTAAGTGCATCTATATATGTAAGAGTTTCCGAATAAAAGGGTTCTCCGTCTCCCACGAATGTATAGCAAGGAGGAAGACCCGTATAGTCCTTTTCTCTTGCAGCGGCCGCATAAGGAGGAACTTCTCCCTCCAGGTCCCTCAGATAGAGTTTCCACCCCAGATGGTTCCTTCTGGTATCCCAGTTTCTGCCATGATTATCCCGGGAAGATTCCGTATCTTCGTTATCCAGCATGGGATACAAAGGCATCTGATAGGCGATCCTGACATCTCCCTTGTCTCGTGCCATCAGGCAAAGAGCGGCTGTCAGTCCACCGCCGGCACTCTCTCCTCCCACCATGATCTGATCCTCTCGGATCCCCAGCATGGCAGAGTGTTCTTTCATATATATAAGTGCATCGTAACAATCTTCGATGGCTGCCGGGTATGGTGCCACCACAGACTGCCGATAATCCGGTGCCAGGACTACCACGCCAAAGCGCTTTACCAGTTCTGCCGCACGGGAAAACAGTACCATCTCCTTCATGCCGGTCATGTATCCGCCGCCATGGATCCAAAGGATACCGGCCGTCTCTCTTACCGGCGTCTTAGGCTGCAGCAAGAGCGCCTTATGGGGCCTGGTACCAAATTCGATCTGGGTAACCAGCACTGTATCATCTATCTTTTTCTCAAACATACGAATCTCTCCGCACAAAAAGTATCAGGCGGATTATACCACGATTTAGCGTAGTACGCACCGCCTGAACTCTTACTTGATATTTGTATTAATATTCAACCTCACCGGAGAATACCGTCAGAGCAGAACCACTCAGGGTTACCCTGTCTTCCATGTAGCAGACCGTCAGATCACCACCGGGAAGTTTGACAAGGATATCCTTGTTCTTCTCGCAATAGCCGTTTTCTACGGCTGCGACCACCGCTGCACAGGCACCGGTTCCGCAGGCCGGTGTTGCCCCGTTACCTCTCTCCCACACACGGATACGCAGTGTCAAGGGATCGACCACACGGACAAATTCCGTATTGGTCTTTTCCGGGAAGATGGGATCGTATTCATACAGAGGACCTACTTCCTTCAGGTCGATCTGATCGATCTGATCCGTGAAGATCACCGCATGGGGGTTACCCATGGAGACCGCATTCAGAAGGACTTTTTCTCCAGCCATGGTTACAGGATGGTTCAGCACCTTATCCAGTTTTTCACTGCCGGGGAAGGCGACCGGGATCATTTCCGGCTTCAGAGTAGGAAGACCCATGTTGACCATAACGGAAGAAACCTTACCGTCACGGACATACATATGGATACGATGGACACCGTTGCCGCACTCGATATTGATATGGGTATTGTTGACATAACCGTTATCGTACAGATACTTTGCCACGCAGCGGATACAGTTACCTGCCATCTGAGCTTCGGAGCCATCCTTATTGAAGATACGCATCTTGGCTTCTGCTTTGTCCGAATGCTCGATCAGAGCGAGACCATCCGCACCGATACCATATCGTCCCTGACAGAGGCTGACACAGAGTGACTCGGGACAGGTAATGCTGCCGTCAAAATTCTCGATAACGATGAAGTCATTGCCGCAGGTCTGCATCTTGGTGAACTTGATGGTGGTACGCTTGGTACGCATATGGTTCAGATCCACGATCTCCGTATTGTAAAGGTTATAGCGGCTCTCCATGATCTGGGCCAAAGCATCGGCTGTATCGACGCTGGTCAGACAGGGAATACCCAGCTGCATAGCCTTCAGATGGAGGCTTCTGAAATCTCCGATAGTATCGTCAATGACCGCACCGGTATAGAGGATATAGTTCAGTTTACCGCTGTCCATCAGATCCAGAAGTTCATTGCTCTCACTGGCCTTATCGACTACCTGTACAGGAAGACCCATGCTGGCGATGGCTCTGGCGGTACCGGAGGTCGCATAGAGCTTCAGTCCCACATCATGATAACGTTTTGCCAGAGAGATGATCTCCTGATGATAATTGTCTTCAACCGTCAGGAAGATTCCCTTTTCCTGTTCCTTGTGGATATCCGGAACCTTAAATCCTGCGGCGGTCAGACCCTTGAACAGAGCCTCCGCTGTAGTCTTACCGATACCCAGTACCTCTCCGGTGGACTTCATTTCAGGGCCCAGAAGGGAGTTAGCGTCAGAAAGTTTCTCAAAAGAGAAGACCGGAACCTTGACTGCATAATAGGGAGGGGTCTTCACCAGACCAATGCCGTATCC
>JAZUIK010000069.1:0-4178 GCA_045642205.1 Bianqueaceae bacterium | reverse complement strand
TATCCCGGTTGACTCACATGAATACTGTGGGTATAATTGGGATAACTTTTGTGGAGGAGGTGTTGATATGGACCAGCTGGAGATCAGAGAGAAGATTGTGAATCTTGAAAAAGAGATTGCCGCTTTGCCGGATGGAACGGTAAGTCCGAAAACAGTCAAAGGGCATGTGTACTATTATCATCGCTTCACACAGAATGGAAAGAGACGAGAGATCTATTTACAACTTGACGAGGTAGATGCACTGCGATCCCGGATCGAGCAGCGCAAAAGACTGGAAGGCATCTTGAAGGAACTGCAGCATTCTCTGATAGTGAAAGAGAAAAAGGCAAAGATCAGAAAACAGCCAGCCCATAAGTTTCGCTGTCTTGTACGTACAGGCGAAGAGCTTTTGGAGTGGGCACTGCCTGCATCGAATTATCGGCACAGACATTGTTTTGATCAGTTGCAGGAATATGTTTTCGGAGATACATTTGATAGAGTGTTTATCCTGTATGGTCTTCGCAGGACAGGAAAGACTACCATGATCCGTCAGAGTATTCTGGGGATGGATGATGAACAGCTTTTGAGGGCTGCATTCATCCAGGTAAGATCAACGGATACCCTTGCCTCCATTAATGCGGATATCCGTTATCTGGAACAGACTGGGTATCAATATATTTTTATCGACGAGGTCACTTTAGCGGAGGACTTTATTGAAGGGGCTGCGCTGTTTTCTGATATCTATGCAGCCAGCGGAATGAAGATCGTTCTGTCCGGAACGGATTCACTGGGTTTTCTTTTTGCGGGATCGGATCAATTATATGATCGCTGCTTTATCCTGCACACCACCTATATTTCCTACGAGGAATTTGAAAATGTCCTGGGGATCAAGGGAATAGATGCATTTATCCGTTATGGCGGAACGATGAGTATGGGCGGGGTCTATTATAATGAACGCTCCTCTTTTGCTACCAGGAAAAAGGTAGATGAATATGTAGATACCGCCATTGCCGGAAATATCCAGCATTCACTGAAGTATTATCAGGATGGTACTCATTTTCGAAAACTGATAGAACTATATGAAAGAGGGGAACTGACCAGTGCCATCAATCGCGTGGTAGAGGATATCAACCATCGATTTACCAGACAGGTCCTGACACAGACCTATCGATCCGCAACGCTTTCCAGCGCGGCACGAAATCTGCTCCGTGACAGAAATGATCCATTTGATCTTATGGATAATATCAATGAAGAATTCGTACTGTTATCGATCCGAAAGATATTGGATATCCTGGAGAAGGAAGAGCAGACAGTGGATGTCAGTGATATACACGCGCAGGAGATCCGGGAATATCTCTTGCATCTGGATCTTATCAAAGAGATCGACCAGTGTTACTGGCCGGATATACATAACAGCGGGAAAAAAGTGGTCATTGCACAAACAGGACTTAGATATGCACAGGCAGAAACTTTGATCCGTTCCTTACTGTTGGATGAAAAGTTCAATGAATTATCTGCGGTTGAACGTCACCGTGTATCAGAACGTATTATGGGTACAGTCAAAGGAAGGATGATGGAAGATATCGTGCTTCTGGAAACCAGCCTTGCCAATCCGGGCAAAGAGGTATTTCAACTCCAGTTTGCGGTTGGTGAATTCGATATGGTCATCCACGATCCTCAAACACTTACCTGTGAGATCTACGAAATAAAATACAGTAAGGAAATGGTCTCTCAGCAATACCACCATCTTGTGGATGAAGAGAAGTGTAAGGCCTGTGAACATCGATATGGTACGATCACAGGGAGATACGTTATCTATCGTGGTGAGTCCAAAGAAATGGGAAATATCAGGTATCTGAATGTCGAGGAATATCTGAAATCACTTACTATGAAAGTTTCCTTATAAAGCCGCAGGAACTCCGTTCTCATCAAAGATATAGATGTTCTCTCGCTTGATGCCGTAAAGAGAATCTTCTCTTCGAATGTGAGGTTCAAAGGTGAAGGGTTTGCCGGTCTCACCGAGGGTCAGGTGATTGCCTTCTTCGATGTAGCGGCGGGCGGAGGATTCAGTCTCGATAGTGTGTCCCAGATTGCCGTGGAAATCCATGTTGATAAGGCCGAGGGATTTAAGGTAGGTATTCATATGGTCCCACAGCTGATGGAAGGTTACATCGGGACGGGCAAAGCGGATCATCTCTTCGTGTAGCGCCATCTCATCTTTATAGAACTGATGGAAGAGGGGAGAAGAGGGGACCTCGGGTTCCAGAAGGGCCATGCCGTTTTCCATATAGATGGTGCGGGCATAGTCACCCCAGATATTGCCGATCTGAGGGGAGAGATCCAGAGTAACGATGTCATTGTCCTTCAGAAGAATCGTCTCCGAAGGCTTATATTCTCTGCCGCTGACAGAGGAGAGTGTGCGTTCTTCACCCGCCAGGACCAGAGCGCCGACATTATGATACCAGAAGCTTTCAGCACCGTTTTTCAACAGCAAATGTTCTGTTTTGTCCACGATTTCCTTCTCCGACATTCCGGGAGTCAAAATGTGAGCAATTTGTAACATTGTATCCTTGGCAATCCGTTGTAATAAGGCATTATTGATGGTTGACATCGGTGGGGCACTCCTTTAAAATTGACATGTTTAGTGGATTTGTCTAGTTATAGCAGATGTTGAGTGAAAACGCAAATATCCGTTAACAACCGGGGAATAACCCACAAATATCAACTTATTTTAATACCTGGAGGGTAAATCAAATGAGTAACACCAAAAAGGGCATCGATAAGATGACTCTGTTCCTGATCCCGATCGGTATCGCTGTCAACTTCGTTGGCGGACAGATCGCGATCCTGCTGAAGCTTCCTGTATACCTTGATGCCATCGGAACCATCGTTGTCGGTGCAATCTGTGGCGGTATCCCCGGCGCTCTGGTTGGACTGATCTCCAACATCCTGAACGCTATTTCTTCTCCCACCACTCTGTTCTATGCTCCTCTTAGCATTATCTTCGGTCTGTCCGCAGCATTCTGCACCAAGAAGGGCATCTTCCAGTCCTGGTGGAAGACTCTGCTCAGCTCCCTGTACTTCGCTTTTGTCGGCGGCGTTCTGGGTGCTTGCATCACCATGATCGTAAACGGCGGAGACTTCGGTCCCATCACCGCTTCCCTGTATGCTGCTGCTATCCAGCAGGCTACCGGCTGGGGCGTATTCCCCTGCCAGCTTGTCTCTGAGTTCGCTTGCGACCTTATCGACAAGTTCTTCTCCCTTATCATCGTATTCGGTATCCTTAAGGCTCTGCCCAACCGTCTGCTTTCCAAGGTTAAGCTTGGCAGCTACTATGCAAAGGTTGAGGCTGAGGACGAGGAATAATCCCTTATACAGCCGAAAAAGAGCGCGTTCATTGTGTACGCGCTCTTCTTTTCTTCTTTAGAACAAAGAAAAAATACCGGTTCGCTCGCTGAACCTGGAGGACACATGGTTAATAAAGCATTTATCGACTCGTTTCTGAAACCACAGACAACAGGCAACTGGATCCTGGATCTGAATCCTGTTTCCAAACTGATCATTTCGATCCTGGTAGGTTTCAGCGCTATTATCGCTCAGAGCATTCCTTATTCCTTTGCTCTTTGCCTGCTCTATTTTATCCTGGCAGCAGCGGCCCAGAAGCTGAAAGCATTCAGCAATATCTATGTAAAGCTGATGATCACGGTCTTAGTGTTCCTGATCATCCTGCGCCAATTGACCGTTAAGGGTGATACGGTCCTGTTCTCTATCTTCGGATGGAACTGGACTTTGGAGGCATTGAAAGTCGGACTGAATGTCAGTGGATACATTCTCGGCTTCTCCGGTGCGATCATCCTGTTTTCTTCCACGACTTCCGCAAGGGATCTGATGTATTCCTTCGAGAAGATGGGTGTGCCTCACACCACCAGTTATGTCATCCTCGCTTCCTTACAGACCATTATCGATCTGAACAAGAGCGTGAAGACAATTTTTGAGAGCCAGAAGGCAAGAGGTATCGAGGTCGAAGGCAATGTCTTCGTTCGTGCCAAGGCCTTTTTCCCGGTCATCAGCCCTCTGATGCTGGGAGCCATGAGTGCTGCGGAAGAGAAAAGTATCTCCATGGATGCCCGTGCATTCGCTTTGGAAACACAGCATACCTTCCTGAGAGAGCTTCGCAAGACGCCCGTTTGGGAAAAAGT
>JAZUIK010000068.1:0-5677 GCA_045642205.1 Bianqueaceae bacterium | reverse complement strand
CGAAACGGCCCAGGAAACAGGGCTTCGAGCCCTGCTTCCTGGTTACCAACTAAATTCATGACTCATGACATAGTCCAGAAAAGCCTTCATATGGCGGGACATCCATTTATCCCGGTGGTAGATCAGCTGCTTCCAGATGGTCAGATTGAAATCTTTGACATCCAGACGGACCAGAGAGCCGGAAGAAACCTGATCCTCTGTGACGAAGTCAGGGAGAAAGGTAATATTGTTGCGATGTTCGGTAAAGTGGGTCAGGATATCGGTTCGACCTGTCTCCAAAATGGGATTGGCTTCCAGACCACGCTCCGCCAGTTCCCGGTCCAGGATCTCTCGGTAGGACATGCCCTTTTCTGTCAGAAGAAGAGGGTGCTGCAGGATCTCTTCGATAGAAATACTCTGTTTTCCTGCCAGGGGGGAAGAGGGATTGGTCACAAAGTGGAGCTGGACGGGAGATTCCTTGGCAATGACGTATTCAGGAATAGAGACATGGGAGTCCAACGTGAAGATTACATCGACTTCATGTGAATCCAGTGCACGGAGCATATCGTTGGTCTTTCCGGTAAAGAAGACCAGCTGGATGTTAGGATAGTGAGAATAAAAATCGTCATAATTCAGTAACATCATCTTTTCACAGATGGAGTCGGAACTGTACATACGGACAGTTCCGGCTGGGACATCGGAAGCTTCAAAACTCTCGTTCAGTTCCTGGATGGAATGGTCGATCTTCAATGCATGCTGCAACAGAAGCTGACCGCGGTCAGTCAGAGTGATAGAGTGATTAAAGCGGTCGAAGAGAGAGCAGCCCAGTTCCTCCTCCAGTTGTTTGATCTGAGAGGATACGGTGGACTGAGTATAGCCAAGGATCTGTGCGGCTCTGGTAAAGCTTCCGGACTCGGCGATCTGTAGGAAAGTATGCAGGTTACGAAGTTCCATGGGTGGGTTCCCTCCAGAAAAATGAGGCACTTTTGCTATCGAAAAAATCGATGGAATAAATTCAAATAATCAATTTTACAAATGAATAGACATAGAATAAACTAAGTGAAAACGAAAATCAAGGCGTGGAGGAAATATACAATGCCCGAAATTAAATTTTATAAGCATGATCCCATTCCGGTAGAAATGCACAAGGTCAAGATCGTTCAGCAGCTGAGCCTTCTGCCCGCTGACGAGCGTCTGAAGAAGGTTTACGAAGCAGGCTTCAATACCTTCCAGCTTCACAACGGCGATATCTTCATGGATATGCTGACCGACTCCGGTGTTAACGCAATGTCTGACAACATGCAGTCCGGTTTCCTGAAGGCTGATGACGCATACGCAGGTTCCGAGAGCTTCTTCCGTATGAACGAGAAGCTGACCGAGCTGTTCGGAATCAAGTGGTGTCTGCCCACCCATCAGGGTCGTGCATGTGAGAACATCCTGGCTACCCGTTTTGTTAAGCCCGGCAACTGCGTTATCATGAACTACCACTTCACCACCGCTAAGGCACACATCACCCGTGTTGGTGGACACGTTGAAGAGCTTGTTAAGGACGAAGGTCTGGTTTCCAAGAGCAACCTTCCCTTCAAGGGAAACATCGACCTGGAGAAGGTTGAGGCTTGCATCAAGGCTGAGACTCCCGAGAACGTTGCTTTCCTTCGTATCGAAGCAGGTACCAACCTGATCGGTGGACAGCCCATCTCCTATGAGAACATGAAGGATGCTACCGACCTTGCTAAGAAGTATGGCATTCTGACCGTTCTGGATGCATCTCTGCTGCAGGATAACCTGTACTTCATCAAGACCCGTGAGGAAGGCATGAAGGACAAGAGCGTTCGTGAGATCACCCGTATGATCGCTGACCTCTTCGACATCATCTACTTCTCCGGCCGTAAGTTTGGTTTCGCACGTGGTGGCGGAATCATGGTCCGTGATGAGGAAATGTTCCACTCCATGGAGGATCTGATCCCCATGTTCGAAGGTTTCCTTACCTACGGTGGTATGTCTGTTAAGGAGATCGAGGCTCTGACCGTTGGTTTCGATGAGTCCATGGATATGGATGTCATCTCTCAGGGACCTCAGTTCATCGACTATGCTGTTAAGCAGATGGATGCTTATGGTATCCCCTGCATCACCCCCGGTGGCGGACTTGGTGCGCATCTGGATGCATCTGAGTTTGTTAAGCATATTCCTCAGGATCAGTATCCTGCAGGTGCACTGGTATGTGCTATCTACCTTTGCGGCGGTATTCGTGGTATGGAGCGTGGTACTCTTTCCGAGGAAAGAAATGCTGACGGTTCCGAGCGTTTCGCTTCCATGGAGCTGGTTCGTCTGGCATTCCCCCGTCGTGTATTCACTCTGTCTCAGACTGAGTACGTTATCGACCGTATCAAGTGGGTATATGACCACAGAGATATGATCGGCGGTCTGCGTTTCGTTCACGAGCCCAAGACCCTGCGTTTCTTCACCGGTATCCTGGAGCCCGTTTCCGATTGGCCCGAGAAGCTGCTGGCAGCTTACAAGGCAGACTTCGGCGAGGATCAGTAAGTCGATACGGCACAGTAAAAAACAATTTCATACATATGAATCCAGCGGGAGATGGTTATCCATCTCCCGTTGTTTTTCATAAAGAAAGAGAGTATGATGAGACTAAGAAGGGGATCGAGTGAGTAGATACGATCGATCCTCTGGCAAAATCTAAGAGTATATGAGGTAGATCGCTATGGCTATTATGACTGTAAACTATCTTTCCGGTGCGCTGACCAGAACCGTACCTGTAAATGTGATCCTTCCTGTAGATAAGCTGGTTATGGGCTCCAAGGGCTATGCCAACGTACCCAAGGGCGGCTTCAAGACCCTGTATCTGCTGCATGGCTATCTGGGTAATTACACCGACTGGCTGGCATGGACCAGAGTAGAGATCTGGGCTAAGGAGCATGACCTTGCGGTCGTTATGCCTTCCGGTGACAATGCCTTCTATATCGATCATCCGGAGAACAACAATTTCTATGGTCAGTTCATCGGTGAAGAACTGGTAGAGATGACCAGAAGAATGTTCCCTCTGTCCCGTAAGAGAGAGGATACTTTTATTGCCGGACTGTCCATGGGCGGATACGGTGCACTGAGAAATGGTCTGTATTACAACAATACCTTCTCTCACATTGGTGCTTTCTCCAGTGCCATCAGTGTAGGTCAGGTCGATGAGCAGGATAAGACCAACAATCTGGAAGCTCTGGTCAAGAAGGTTGTTAAGAAAAAGAACCAGCCCAAGATCTATCAGGCAATCGGTGTTTCCGATTTCCTCTACGAGAAGAATGTTGCCTTCAGAGATTTCCTGGAGGAGCAGGGCATGGATGTCACCTACTTCGTAGGCCCCGGTGCCCATGAAGGGTTCTTCTGGGATCTGCAGATCGGGAAGTTCATCAACTGGCTGCCTCTGGAGAAGGGTGAGCAGGGAAGAAATTCCGGTAATGTGAAACTGTAAGGATATCTAAGATAGATTCTAAGAAAAAGGCAGGAGAGTACGATGCGGTGCACCTGGTGCGATGCTTCGTACTCTCCTGCCTTTTTCAATGAAAACTAATATTCTGAAATAACGAAATTACAAATAGTAGCTGGTTATTCAATATCCTGTAAAAACGAGATGCTGCCTCGAATGGTGGACATGTCGATCAGCAGTACTCCCCGTATTCACAGCCAAGATTCTCGCAATAGAGTTCATCGACCAGGTTGCCCTTGTGATACAGTTTCAGCGTACCTTTTCCGTTGCCGCCGTTCCAGAGACGATTGTGTTTTTTCAGTCCGTTTGGTGCTTCATAGTTTACCAGAAGCATATCTTTTTTCTCACAGGTGAAGTCTGCCACCATGCGCTTGGTCCAGGTCTTCTGCTCAATGTGCCAGATGATCTGATCCTCTGTTTCTGTACAGTCAAAACTGGTACGGGTAAAGGTCCAGAATTTGGAAAAATTAAATTCAAAAGGCTGGCCTTCATACCAGACAGCGGAGAGTAGTTTTCTTTTCAGAGCGATGGGACCTACCTTAGGGCAACCGCCTCCGATGTCAAATACCGTATTAGTCAGCTTCTTGCCAGTCATATGACTGGTAATATTGTTGGAAGAGAGCCAGACCCAGGGAGAGGTGAAATCCTTTCCCCAGTTTTTGTCAGCATAGCCGTAACAATCTTCCGGACGGACCAGATATTTTTCTCCGTTCCAGATGATCTCTCCGCTGAAGGCGGTCTTCATACCTTCTGCATGCCAGAACATTTCGAAAAGTTGCAATTTCCTGAAAAGTGATCCTGCACCATAGCCCACATTGAAGGCGATCTGCTTATCAATGGTCAGGTCCCAGGAGAGGGATCCTGAGCCACAGAGATATTCGGGATGCTGCGTGGCATCCTCTTCGGAGAGGGAGATCTTACCATAGGATCTTGTTTCGGTGCAGTAGCAATCTTCTGCTTTGATAGAAAAGGGAACTCCATAATCCACTTCTGTCTGCTTCCATCCGAAGAAACGATGCAGCTGTGTGGCATCGTTACCCCAGGTTCCTGCCTTGACCATCAGATAGGAAGGCTGGATCCCCTTAGCATGGTTTTCAGGAAGCTGTCCCAGAACGGGAACATCCTTTCCGGATGCAGGATTGCAAAGAAAGAACTCAAAAAAGAAGGCTTTAGCCTCACCGGTCAGGGCATGATGGGCTGTCAGTGAATGCCACCACCAGTCATATCCACATTTGGCCTGCATACCAGAGAGTTGGCAGGCATTACGATCGATCGAATGCTTCTGAAACATTTCGTTTCCTCTTTTCATTTGAAATAATAAAAGGACCGGTCTCCGATTCTGTGCTAAATCAAAGACCAGTCCTTTATTAAAGTGGAGATGAGGAGAATCGAACTCCTGTCCGAAAATCCCTTAGCCCCGGGCCGGCTACCATCATAGTCGATGTTTTAACATTCCCTCAGGAAATCTCCCGTCGACAGGATAGTCCCCTTGGTAGCTTCATCCTACCGTTCTGCCCTCAAAGCTTTGGACAGACCGTTCCCTGCGTTATGTTAACACCCCGCACGAGAGGAGCAGGAGCCTCAAGCCGGAATGACAGCCCTTAGGCTGCGAACGCGTAAGCGTTATTATTATTGTTTGCGTTTATATTTAGGTTCAGTTGATGACGCAGTCTGACCTGCGGATGGCTCCCAAAACCTTGGCGACCCCCGTCGAAACCGGACATCCCCGTGTCCGTTCCCCTAAGGGAAAGCTGAGTCCCTGCCACGCAGTCTGTTCGCTATCAAAGCGAAGCTGCCATGTGCAAACTTGCAGGGTAGAGCACATTGTAGTCCTAAAAGAGAGAATTGTCAAGTTTTGACAATTGCCAGGTCCTGACAATAGATATAGAAGTGAAATGCACCTTCTCAAGATGAAGAAAAGGTGCATTTCTGTTTTATGGAAGCGGTCTAAAATCAAAATCCGGATCCGTGGTTTCCTGAGACTCAGGGATCTGCAGATTCTGTACAGCAGGGTCGAGCAGAGGGAAAAGGAGGGTGGCCTTAAACAGATCACCGTCAATGGAGACATGCAAACGACCATTCTGCAGTTCAGCCATGCTCTTGGCAATGGAAAGTCCTAAGCCGTTGCCTTCCGTGTTGCGGGAGGAATCGCCACGGGTGAAGCGCTCCATCAGGGCTTCCTCGGACATATTCAGGGGTTCT
>JAZUIK010000067.1:0-6352 GCA_045642205.1 Bianqueaceae bacterium | reverse complement strand
TCCTTACCATGAAGAATGAGGCTCCGAAGGTGATCGAGAATCCCGACGATTATGAGGCGAGAGCGAACATCATGTGGGCAGGTATGTGCGCACACAATAACATCTGCGGTGTCGGCCGTTCTCAGGACTGGACCAGCCACGATGTTGAGCACGAACTTTCCGCACTGTATGACTGCGCACACGGTGCAGGCCTTGCAGTGGTTATGCCCGCAGTGTTCACCTACAACATGAACCATGATGTCATGCGTTTTGCCAAGATCGCTAACCGTGTCTGGGGCTGCGCTATGGACTTCGATCATCCCGAGAGAACCGCTAAGGCCGGTATCAAGGCACTGCAGAACTTCCTGATCTCCATCGGTATGCCCAAGAACTTTGCTGAACTGGGTGCTAAGGAAGAAGATATCGAGTATCTTGCCCATACCTGTTGCTACGGTGACGGCAGCGGAAGCGGTAAGGTCTACGGCTTCACTGTTCTGGAGCAGAAGGATGTCGAGGCGATCTATCGTCTGATGCTGTAAGTTCGTCTGGTTAATGACAAAAAAATCTCATTTGGGAGCGGTGCTTCGCAATGCTCTCAAATGGGATATTTTTTGTTATAGAAACAATATTCAAAGGTTAAATCTTAAAGATCCTTTTCTTCTACGAGGTAGCCGTAGCCGCCTACGTAGATGGTGTCGATCTCATCTTTATGGTAGGTGACCTTGACTGTGATCCTGGAAGGAAGGTCCATGGAATACCCTTGCTCGAAGACATAGGTGTCTTTCTTTTTCAGGTACTTCGCCATATATCCTGCTAAGGCGCAGCTGGCGGTTCCGGTGGCGGATTCTTCGTCGATCCCATAGAGCGGGGCAAAGTTTCGGCAGACAGCATCCACCGAAGGATCCAGTGTAAAAGCGTGAACGCCTACCACATTTTTCTCTTTGGTAAGCTCAGTCATGGCAGCAAAATCAGGTTGCAGCTGGTCCAGTTCTTCTCTTGTACCAACGGGAAGAATAATGTCCTTAAGGCCTGTGGAGATGATCTGAATGGGTTCTCCCAAAGAAGATGCTTTACATCCCATGGAGGGCATCAGTTCCTCTATGGACAGAGTGTCATAGTAGACAGGTCGATTCTGCTGCATCATGACCATACCGTCTTGATCTACATGGATGTTCAGGATACCTGCTTTGGTCTCGATGGTATTGTCTGCCTTGGTCAGTTTTCCAAGAAGTTTCAGTGTGGCAAAGGTGGCGATGGTAGCATGGCCGCACAGGGGCACTTCCTCTGTGGGAGTGAAATACTCCAGATGGTAATCTGCCTTTGTACTTTGGGTCACGAAGGCAGTCTCGGAATACCCAAGTTCTTTTGAGATCGCCATCTTTTCCTGATCGCTCAGATCAGGACGGTCCAGGACCACACCGGCTTTGTTGCCGCCGGCCCCATCCTTGGAAAAGGCACTACTTACATAGACATGGACAGGCTTTCTCATTTTTCGATAGCTCCCGGCCAGTTCATGATGCCGCCGAATTCCACGATGTTGATGTAACCCATGGCCACAAGTTTGGCAGATGCCTGCTTGCTCCTGTTTCCGCTGCGGCAGTAGATATAGATCAGCTGATCCTTGTCGGGAAGTTCTGCGGGAGGCGTATCCTGGATCGTTTCGTTGGGGATCAGGATCGCTCCGGGAATATGGCCGTCTGCGAATTCATCCGCTCTTCGAACATCGACGATCACATAATCACCCTCGGTCTTAAACAATTCCCAGGCGTCTGCCATGGTGATCTGAGTATATCCCATTGTCTCCTCCTTGCTTTCTTCTTTACTTTCTTCCTTGGTCTCCACCTGCAACTCTACTCTGGAAGACTCCTCTGCTTTCGGTTCTTCGGCTTTCTTTGAGCAGGCTACCAGCAGCAGGATACCAAGCATGCAGATGCCAAGAAGGATGATCCTCTGACTTTTTATTCTGTGAAGAAACTGTTCCATCAGATACCTCTCTTCCTTACTTCGATCAGTTCCATACAGCTGGCATCCTTTCCAAAGGGCAGGATAGTAAGTGGTTTTCCGTCAGGACCCATAGCAATGGAATTCCCGATATTGTACCAGCCCTTCCAGGCTCCGGAGGTGACATCACCCACACAGCTGACGCCGACCATGGTAATACCATAGGTCTTACAGATCAGTTCGTAAGGAACCAGCCAGGTGGCTCCGTAGGGTTTATCCATATCTTCCTCTGGCACTGCCCAGGCACAGGGTGAGAGGATCATATCTGCACCCATGCGGCACAGAGAATGAGCCAGATGGATGGACTGCATGGTATTATCCGCACAGATGTCGATGCCGATGGTGCCTAATGGTGTATGGGCAACATTCAGTCTGTCACCCACGCTGTACTGACCTTCCACATCGAAGAGAAGACCGATCTTTCGGTGTTTGATCAGCACTTCTCCCTTGTCATCGATAAGGACAGCGGTGTTATAGAGATGCTCTTTCTCTCGCTCCGTCAGACCGGCCACGACATAGATACCGTATTCTCTGCAGACCTGTCCCAGAAATTCTGTTCTCTCTCCGGGAATAGGTCTGGCCATGGTCTTGGCTAAAGGCTCGGCCCATCCAAGGTCCATGCATTCAGGGAGCACGGCGATCTGTGCCCCTTTCTTTGCTGCTTCGATGATAGCGGCTTTGGCCGTCTCCATATTCTTTTCGGGATCTGCATAGACCACCGGGATCTGGCATAGTGCGATCACCGGGTTATTCGTTGTCGTCATCATATTCCCCCATTCTTCGACGATAGAGAAACTCATTATAGGAGGCATTGGCTTTCTCCGTCTCCGCCTTCTTAATGAATCGGTTGCGGTCGGAAAGGATCGTGACCAGCTCGTCCGCAATGACCTCCATAGGGAGGGTCTCGTCGTAGTGGGACAGATAGCCCAGCATGCGGCCGGCGGTGTATTCCGTATTCATGTATTTGCAGACCTCCCGGCAGAATACCTCGGGATAATGTCTGGAACGGAGCAGCTCATATAGTCTCTCGACCTGCTCTCTTGATCCGTATGACTGCATGATCCTCCTTCAGCGGCCTATGTTGATCCGCTTGATTATCTGTTTTTAATCGTCGATATCCAGAACAGTCTTGGCGAAATCTTCGTAATAATAGTCTTTACCCTTTTTCGGCTTGCCAAGTGCGTTGAAGAAACAGCCGGGGATCTCACCGCGGTCCAGATTCTTGATAATACAGGGGGTGCATCCCTTATCGTGATTGGTAGGATGATTCGGGCACTTGGTGTCAGTACAGGTGCAGAACGGGCTAAGGTTGGGCATGGTCATTCTCCTTTTGAACTTCGTATGACTTTTCTATAAGTATAATCTGTATGCCTGCCCAACTCAATGTAGAAACCGTTCAGACCCGCTTGTATTTATCAGCGTCTTTCCTCGCGCAGGACGGGACGGATAACGTAGTTAACAAATTCGATTCCAAAGATTACAAGGGCTACAGTTACAAAACACATTTTCATTTTCTCCTTTTTGCTCATCTCTCTGACCTTTGCCGGCGATTCGGTCGTTGTTTTGTTTGATGAGTCTATAATACAGGAGGGTGGTGTCCGAAATCGGGACAGCCGCAAGGGGTATTTCTGTATTTTCTAACGTTTTCCCACACTCATCCATCTTATGTTTACGTTGATTTTGCGTTATAATCTTCCTTCGCTGTATTCTTTTTCATTTTGCTCATGTCGCGCTTCATCTGTTGATATGGAAATGAACCCTTCGGGGAAGGATACACATGGAGGATCACCCCTGCCAGGGTGGTCCTTTTCTTTTTGACGCAGATATGCTCTGACCCCAAATGTGATATAATCTATCCGAGTATTCCGCTTACGAAAGGAAATCCCTATGAACTTTAAATTGCTTGCCATGATCCTGATGAGCGTGGCGTTTATCTATCATCTGATCCTGTCTTATTTTCAGTATCGTTCCGGAAAGAACCCTATTCCGGAGAATGTAAAAGATGTCTACGACGAGGAGGCTTATCGCAAGTGGCGTGATTACCACGCTGCGCTGTCCCATCTGGGTATCTTCTCTTCTGTCTTTGTCTTCATCGTGGATATGATCCTGGTGGGCACCAATGCCTATGCCGCCTTTGCATCCCTCTTCCCCGCAGGGCATTATGTCCAGATGATCGCCGTCATCCTGCTTATCGAGATCTCTGCCCTCCTGACGATCCCCTTTTCCTACTATCAGACCTTCCAGATCGAGGAAAAGTTCGGCTTCAACCGCAGTACGAAAAAGACCTTCTGGATCGACCAGATTAAGAGCTTTATCATCGATCTTCTTTTGAATATCTTCCTGGGTGCTGTCCTTTGCGCTTTGCATCAGGCCATGGGTGACTGGGTCGGACTGCTCTTTGGCATCATCCTGATCGTCCTGGTACTGATCATTTCCTTCCTCTCCCCTGTATTTACCAAGATCTTCAACAAGTTCACTCCTTTGGAAGATGGAGAACTGAAGGAAAAGCTGACCGCTCTGCTGGAAAAGAATGGCTACAAGGTCAAGACCATCGATGTGATGGATGCCTCCCGCCGCTCTTCCAAGTTGAATGCGTACTTTGCGGGCTTTGGCAAGATGAAGACCATTGTTCTCTACGATACCCTGGTAGAAAAGATGTCTACCGATGAGATCTGTGCAGTCTTCGCCCACGAGATGGGCCATGGTCTCCATAAGGATACTTTAAAACTCCAGTGCATGAACTATCTGATGATGGCTTCTCTGGCTGCTTTAGTCTTCCTGGATGTCAAGTTCCCTGAGATCTGCACCTCCTTTGGTTTTACCTCTTTGAACTATGGTTTCCTACTGTATCTGGTCATGTCCATCGAGGCAGCCATCGTCATGCCTTTCTTTGGTCTTCTGACCAACGCCGTCTCCAGAGCTGCTGAATTCAAAGCGGACGCCCAGGCAGCTAAGGAAGGCTATGGAACTGCTCTGATCTCTGCCCTGAAAGTCCTTGCCAGAGAGAATTTTGCGGACCTGTCTCCCTCTAAGATCGTTGTCGCTCTGGAGCACAGCCATCCCACCCTTTCCGATCGTATTTCCCATTTGACGAAATAAAACGCCTCTCGAAGTACATTTAGTGTCAGAGCACTTTTGCGTCAAACCCTGGTTTGCGCGCAAAAGTGCTCTGATACCAAATGTGCCCCAATCCTTCCCCAGGAGGTCCCTATGACAAGACCGAATATCTTATTCATCCTTTCCGATGACCAGGGTGCATGGGCTATGCACTGTGCAGGCACGGAGGAACTCTACACCCCGAATCTGGACCGGATCGCCGAAGAAGGTGTCCGCTTTGATGATTTCTTCTGTGTCTCTCCTGTCTGCTCTCCCGCCAGAGCATCCCTTCTGACAGGTACCATCCCCTCTGCTCATGGTGTCCACGACTGGCTGCTGGCGGGCAATCTGGATGCCAAGGTCGTGGAAGGAAAACATACGCCTTTCCTTGGTGGCTACCAGGATGAGACCCGTGCTATCCCCTACCTGGATGGACAGCTCTGTTACACAGATGTCCTTGCAGACAACGGCTATACCTGTGCCCTTTCCGGTAAATGGCATCTGGGAGACAGTCTCCATCCCCAGCATGGTTTCTCCAAGTGGTACACCATCGGCCGCGGCGGCTGCATGTATATGCTGCCGGATGTGATCGAGAATGGTGAGATCCACAACGAGGAAAAATATGTTACCGAACTGTTTACCGATAAGGCTCTGGAATACATGGACGAACTGAAGGCTGGTGAAGATCCCTGGTATCTTTCCGTCCACTACACAGCACCCCATTCTCCCTGGAATGAATCGGAACATCCGAAAAAGTGGATCGATTATTATAAAGAGTGTGATTTTGCTTCCATCCCTGATATTCCGGATCATCCGGATATGGTGACCGGTCCGGTATACGGTACCCCTCGCCGCCGTCAGAACCTGGTGGGCTACTTTGCCGCTATCAGTGCCATGGATGAACAGATCGGCCGCTTACTGGATGCGGTTCCCGATAACACCATCGTCATCTTCGCCGGAGACAACGGCATGAGTATGGGCCATCATGGTGTCTGGGGTAAAGGTAACGGAACCTACCCTATGAATATGTATGATTCCGCCGTAAAGGTTCCCTTCATGATCCGGTGGAAAGGTCATATTCGGGGAGGCAGAGTCCTGGAGGACATGGTCAGTGCCTATGATGTGTTCCCCACTCTGATGGAACTGCTCGGCATCCGATGGTCCTCTCCCCGCGCCCTACCCGGTAAGAGCTTTGCCTCTTTGCTCACGGATCCCTGTGAACCTAATGAACAGGATAATAAACAGAACGACGAAGCCATCGTAATCTATGATGAAT
>JAZUIK010000066.1:0-16461 GCA_045642205.1 Bianqueaceae bacterium | reverse complement strand
GTGCATCCGGTGCCAATTCCGGCATTGTTCATGCAGGCTATGATCCCGAACCGAACACGTTGATGGCGAAATACAACGTGGAAGGCTGCGGAATGTATGAAGAGCTCAGTGAGAAACTGCATTTCCCCTATAAGAAGTGTGGTTCCTTTGTACTGGCCTTTTCTGAGGCAGAGATGGATCACGTGCGCATTTTGTATGAGCGCGGCCTGACCAACGGCGTACCGGATATGGAGATCATCTCCGGTGACGAGGCCAGAAAGATGGATCCTACCCTGAGCGATCAGGTGGTAGGAGCTCTGTTTGCCAAGAGCGCCGGCATTGTATCTCCTTATGAGGCCACCATTGCCTTTGCGGAAAATGCAGCAGAGAATGGTGTTTCCTTCCGTTTAGGTGAGACGGTTACCGCCATCGAAAAGAAGGAAAACGGCTTCCTTGTCACGACGGACAAGGATACTTATGAAGCAGACTGCATCATCAATGCAGCCGGCAGATTCGCAGGCAAGGTCAGTGAGATGGCCGGCGGCGAATCCTATGAGATCGTAGAGAAGAAGGGTGAATATACCCTGTACGATAGAAATCTGGGCGGCTATGTCAGCCATGTCATGTTCCAGTGTCCCAACGAGAATGGTAAGGGCATTTTGGTAACACCCACCGCAGAGGGCAACATGCTCTTAGGTCCCAACAGCATTTTGCTGACGGGAGACGAGAAGGGTGACACTTCTACCACCCAGGCAGGACAGGATCAGATCTTTGCTGAAGGCAGAAAGACCTGTCCCACACTTCCCTTTGGAGGCGCCATCACCGGATTTGCCGGTGTGAGAGCTGCCTGCGGAAGTGACTTCATCATCCAGCCCTCTGACAAGGTCGATGGTCTGATCCAGGTAGCAGGTATCTGCTCCCCCGGTCTTACCAGTGCACCGGCCATTGCTGTGGATGTGGCCCAGATGGCCATCGTGGCTTTGGCTAATGCCAAGGAAGAGGCAGAGGATGATTTTGAGATCACCATGAAGGACGAGTGGAAGGATACCCGCGAGGGCATTCCCACCGTTCGCGATATGAACTGGGAAGATAGAGCGGCTCTGTGCGAGAAGGATGCGGACTATGGCAAGATCGTCTGTCGCTGTGAGACCGTCACCGAAGGACAGATCCGCAAGGCACTTCGTTCTCCCATCCCTGTCTATACCATTGATGGTGTCAAGCGTCGCTGCCGTGCCGGTATGGGACGCTGCCAGGGAAGTTTCTGCACACCGCGTGTTATGCAGATCATTTCCGAGGAGAGCGGAATTCCCTTTGACCAGATCAGAAAATCCAACGAAGCAACCACCATTGCCCAGGGAACACTGAAAGGAGGCGCCGTAAAATGATCAGAGAAGTCAATACCGTGATCGTCGGAGGCGGCCCTGCAGGATTAAGCGCTGCCGTTGCAGCCTATGATGCCGGTGAGAGAAGCATCCTTATCGTTGAGAGAGATACCCATCTGGGCGGTATCCTGCAACAGTGTATCCATAACGGATTCGGTCTGCAGTGGTTCAAGGAAGAACTGACCGGACCGGAATATGCTCAGCGTTTTGTGGATCAGGTAGAGGAGAGGGGTATCGAGTCCATCACCGGAACCATGGTCCTGGAACTTCAGGAGCACAGTGAGAATGCACCTTTTGATAAGACAGTGCTCTGCCTGTCTCCTTCCGAAGGTGTCCTGGAACTCAGAGCGAAGAGTGTTATCCTTTCCATGGGATGCCGCGAGAGAGTCAGAGGTAATCTGAAGACTCCCGGAACCCGTCCTGTGGGAATCTACAGCGCAGGACTGGCACAGCGTCTGGTCAACTTAGAGGGTGTCATGCCCGGTCATAAGGTCGTGATCCTGGGATCCGGTGATATCGGACTGATCATGGCCCGCCGTATGACCTGGGAAGGCGCAGAGGTCAAGATGGTCTGTGAGATCATGCCCTACAGCGCCGGCCTTGCCCGTAATATCCAGCAGTGTCTGATCGATCAGAATATTCCCCTGCATCTGTCTACTACCGTTGTCAACATCCACGGTAAGGACAGACTGGAAGGCATCACCATTGCCAAGGTAGATGAGAAGAGAAATCCCATCCCCGGAACCGAACAGTATGTAGAGTGTGACACATTGCTCCTGTCCGTAGGCCTTCTGCCTGAGAATGAGCTTAGCAAGGAACTGGGTGTAGAGATGGATCCCATTACCAACGGTCCCAAGGTCGACGAGAATCGTCAGACCAGCATTCCCGGTGTCTATGCCTGCGGTAATGTACTGCATGTCCATGACATTGTTGGCTTCGTCAGCAAGGAATCTACCATCGCCGGCGAGAGCGCTGCTAAATACAATCTGAAGGCTGACAATACGAAGAACAGTCCTGTCGTCACTGTAAAGCCTGCCGGTGTGGCCCGCTATACGGTTCCCCAGAGAGCTTCCTTAGAGCAGCCCTTCTCCATCTTCTGCCGTGTGGCTTATCCTGTGAACAGCGGTAAGTTTGTTGTCCGCTGTGGAGAAGAAGTCATCTGTGAGAAGAAGTTCATCAAGGCTGTTCCTTCTGAGATGGAGGAGATCAGCCTGAAGCAGAAGGATATCGATGCCATCAAGGCTCTGTGCACAGATGGCGGAGAGATCGTCCTGGACACCCAGTTGGATTAAGGAGGGATAGACAATGGAATATACCTGTATCGTATGCCCTCGCGGCTGCCATCTGACCGCTGAAACGGTCATGGAAAATGGCGAAGAGAAGATCGTTGTCAGCGGCAATTTCTGTGCCCGCGGCATCAAGTATGCTACGGAAGAGATGACCATGCCCATGCGTACCGTGGCCACTTCCTTATATGTGGATAACGGAGACATCCGTATGGTTTCCGCAAAGACAGCCAACACGGTGCCCAAGGCCAGCATCGACAAGGTGCTTGATCAGGCAGCAAAGACCATCGTTACCGCACCGATCAAGGTGGGTGATGTGCTTGTTGCTAACATTGCAGACACCGGTGTGGATCTGATCGCAACCAGAAATATCCTGGCAAAGTAAGAGCGATTATAGAAGAACAGTGTAAAGTACTTATAAGTATTCAAATGAAGCAAATGGAACGATCAAAGGCGGCCCGGACGGATGCCTGGGTCGCTCTTCTTGTAGATTGGTATAAGAAAAACTATAGAGAACTTCCCTGGCGTAAAGATACGGATCCCTATCATGTATGGATCAGCGAGATCATGCTGCAGCAGACCCGCATCGAAGCCGTCATGGACTATTATCATCGGTTCATGGAAGCGCTGCCTACGGTGGAAGATCTGGCAAATGCTCCGGAGGAACAGGTGCTGAAACTCTGGGAGGGCCTTGGATATTACTCCAGAGCAAGGAATCTGCATAAGGCTGCCAAGATGATCCAGGAGAGAGGCGGCTTTCCGGATACTTATGAGGAGATCCGTGCCCTTCCCGGTATCGGAGATTATACGGCAGGAGCGATCTCTGCCATTGCCTTTGATCTTCCTAAGACAGCGGTGGATGGTAATGTGATGCGTGTGGTCTCCCGACTGGAACTTCTGGAGGAGAATGTTCTCTTGGAACCATCCAGAAAAAAGGCCCGCGCTCTTTTAGAAGAACACTATCCTGATGCCAAGGACAGCGGAGCCTTTGTACAGGGATTGATGGAACTGGGAGAGGTCATCTGTCTTCCGGCAAATCCAAAGTGTGAGATCTGTCCTTTGAAAAAGCAGTGTCTGGCACTGAAAGAAAACAGAACAGAGGATCTGCCTGTCAGGATCAAGAAGAACGATCGTAAGATCGAGGACCTAAAGGTCTATATCATCCAAAATGAGAAGGGACAGTATCTTTTCCATAAGCGCTCGGAAGACGGCGTTCTGGCAGGACTTTGGGAGTTTCCCAACGAGCCATCCACAGAGGATGCTCTTTCAGAAAAACTAAAGAGCAGTTATTTGACTCAGTCGGAGGTACCCATAGGAACAGCCAAGCATGTTTTCACGCATATTACCTGGAATATGAAGGTGATCGGGATGGCGGTGAGCACATGCGGTGCGGAGATTCCGGAAATACCGGAATCGGAAATACCTACAGGAGAGTATCGCTGGGCAATGATCGAAGAGATCATGCTCCCTACAGCCTTTAAAAAACTGGAGAGATTCTTAGACAGCGAGCAGCTGCATCTGTAAACAAAAATGAGGTCATGGTTTTCCATGACCTCATTTTTGTTGTGCACTCAGTGAGTGCTGATCAGTTGGTTGTCACATCTCTGTGGATGATACCGATGAGATAATCGCGGCCGCCATTTTCCCGGTAGACCATGATGACATCCTGCCACTCCATAACATTGGGTTCGTATGTATAGCGGACAGTATGGATGTCTCCCCATCCGGCTGCTTCCAGATCCTCCTCATCGTCGATATAAATAGACGTTTCAGAGAAATCAAAGTCGGAGGGGCAGATGAACTTGTTGTAGTACTCAACGGGCGTCATGCGGATCGCATTACCGCTGCCGCGATAGATACCATATCGCATGGTGTCCATGGAAAGGTAGTCAGCGACTTCATTAGAAGTCAGCACGATATCATCCTCCAGAAAGGCTCCCATGGGGCTCAGGCGAAGACCTTCCTCTCCCACATAGTCAGACAGAGAATCAAAATCTGCACTGATCAGGGCAGAGAGGACTTTGATCATGATGTCATCAAAGGAATATCCCTCGGTCTCAAAATAAGGATCGGTATCGGGAAGATCCTCTTCATCTGTATCGGAGTTTTCTGCAGAAGTTTCTGTGGAGGAAGAGTCAGAAGATTCTTCCGCTTCCTCCTCGGAGGAGGTAGTTTCAGCGGAACTGTCTTCATCATCTTCCGGGTCGGTATCCTCATCAGAGGAGATTTCTTCTATCTCGGTTTCTTCATCGGAGTATTCCTGATCGATCTCTTCGTCGCTATCAGCTTCGATCTCGGTGTCGGTACTTTCCTCCTGATCCTTTTTGGAAGGTTCCGGTAGGATCAGGACAACGAAGGCCACCAGAAGGACAGCGATCAGAAGGAAGGCAATGGTATCGGACATATTGTTTTGTTTTTTCATTCAAACCTCTTAGTTCAGGCAGAAAAGGGACTGCCATCTGTTGTCCTCCTATTATATCACATTTGACAAGAGGGTAAGGGAGTGATACCCTTACACCATATTGACGACCTGACTTCATTAAGGAGGAAATATGATCACTTTAGAAAACGCGATGCTGAAGGTACAGATCAGTGAGATCGGTGCTGAGCTGATGTCTATTTACGATAAGACTCTGGAAAGAGAGTGTCTGTGGAACGGTAATCCTGAGATCTGGAAGAACCGTTCTCCGCTGTTGTTTCCCGTGATCGGTAACTGCAAGAACAGAGAGTACCGCTATAAGGGCGTTACTTATTCCATGCCTCAGCACGGTAATGTGCGTTTCCGCGAATTTGCCGCGGACAAGTGCTGTGAGGAGAAGGTTACTTTTACTCTGGTATCGGATGCAGAGACCCACGAGAACTATCCTTTTGACTATGTATTGAAGGTTACCTATACCCTGGAGGGAAAGCAGCTGAAGGTCGGTTTCCAGGTAGAGAATACTATGGATGAGACCATCTATTTCTCTCTGGGCGGTCATCCCGGCTTTATGTTCGACGGCGCTCTGGAAGAGCAGCAGTTTGAGTTCAACTCTGATGAGAATCTGGACAGACTGCTCTTAAATGAGAAACTTACCGGTTTCAGCCGTAACATCCATAAGGACTTTGTCATTGGCGGTGCACCGATCCCTGTAACAGAGCATCTTTTTGACAGAGATGCCCTGGTATTTCATAACTTTGCTTTCACAAAGATCTCTCTGGTCAACAAGAATACCCGTCATGGCGTGACCATGGACCTGACTGGATTCCCCTATGTGGGCCTCTGGTCCAAGCCCGGTGCTCCCTATGCCTGCATCGAGCCCTGGTATGGTCTGGCAGATTATGAAGACTTTGATGGAGAACTTCCGGAGAAGGATGGTATCGAACCTCTGGAGGCAGGAAAGACCTTTACAGCCGGATATACTCTGGAATTCTGCTAAGATTTTCGGCTTTGATGCCCTGAAATAAGAGAGCGCTTGATGCTTCGAAGGGCAAAAAGAAGAAACAGCAAAATACTACAGGCAAGTTGAATGAAAAAGATGCTTTTTTGATCAAAAGTCTGTCGAAATGTCTGGAAATGCCCATTTTATGCGGTTTTTCAAGGATTTAGGTGTTGACAAATCAGACAGAAACAAGTATAATGATGGACGTTGTTTCGATGGCACTTACGTACCACTCTTGGTATGATCGAAGTGCTAAGTCCGATCAGACTTATATTGGAAAAGATCGTGTACTTAAACAATCAATAAACTTTAGGAGGAAATAAAAATGAACAAAGCTCAGTTAGTTGCTGCTATGGCAGAGAAGGCTGGCCTGACCAAGGCTGATGCAGAGAAGGCTCTCGTTGCTTTCGAGGAAGTTGTTACCGATGCACTGAAGGCTGGTGACAAGATCCAGCTCGTTGGATTCGGTACCTTTGAGACCGCAGAGCGTGCAGCTCGTACCGGTATCAACCCCCAGACCAAGGAGACCATCGAGATCGCTGCTGTTAAGGCTCCCAAGTTCAAGGCAGGCCGTGTCCTGAAGGATGCTGTCAACGCATAAGTTGACCCCTTGGAAATCTGAGTCATTTTCATAGCTGCATGCAACTGATTCCAGTTCGTGTTTATAGAGAATGATATTGTCCCGGTACACTTCGTGTGTGCCGGGACTTTTACGCTACATTAACAGGAGAACCCTATGAGACTGGATAAATATCTGAAGGTATCCCGCATTATCAAGCGTCGTACTGTCGCCAATGAGGCATGCGATGCAGGTCGAGTACTGATCAATGGCAAAGTGTCCAAGGCAGGCACTGAAGTCAAGGTCGGTGATGTGATCGAAGTACAGTTTGGGACCAGCCCTGTCAAGGTCAGGGTAAAGGATCTCAGTGAGAATCCCCGCAAGGAAGCGGCTGCTGAGATGTACGAAGTCATCCACTGATATTCCTATAAGTATCGGCAGGATAAAATGTGGCAGAAATGTCACAAAATCTTTAACATTGCATATGTTCTCCTCGATTGACGATGTCAAAAACGGGGAGTAAAATATACTATCATTGATAAATCGTGAGGAAAGGAGGACCCCAGTGTCACAACGATACAGTCGAAATGATGCCGATGACAGAGAGGCGTTTTTCTCGGGAGAAAGACACTTAGATGGTGTCAGAGATCTTCTGGAACATAAGAACGACGAAGCACCGGAAGAGATCGTCTACAGCGAATTTGTCGAAGTAAAAGAGCATAAGGGCCTTCGTTTCCTGAGTGCTTTTCTGACGGCTCTCTTTGTTGTGGGCTTTGTGGGCGCCTGTCTCTTTGAGACCTATAATCTCCGAGAGGAACAGCGCATGCTGCAGGCAGAATGCGATAGCCTGGAGGCGCAGATCAACGCAGAAAAAGCAAAGGTCATCGAGTATAAGGTCTCCAAGGCCTATTACACCTCTGACCAGTATAAAGAAGATATGGCCCGTAATCGATTCCGTCTGATCTATCAGGGCGAGATCTTGATCCAGGTCACTGAAAAGTAAGACACTCGTAGCTTGGTACCTTTTAAAGGCACTTTGACACGGGTGTTTTTTCAAAATCACGAAAGGAGGAGTAAGACTATGTTACTGACAGAACATGTTCGAAGGTATCTGGATAAGCAGGACCCGGATAGCCTGTTATCGATGCATTATATCGTGGCACTGTCCGGAGGCAAGGATTCTGTTTCACTCCTTTCGGTGATGAAAGAACTGCAAAGCAGTTATGGATATGGGCTCCTGGCTGTCCACATCGAGCATGGCATCCGTAAAGAAGCCATGGAAGATGCTGCCTTCTGTGAAGAACTGTGTGCCACTTTAGGCATTCCTTTACGCGTTTTCCATGTAAAGGCAAAGGATCTGGCGGAGGCTGAGGGCTTGAGTATAGAGGATGCTGCCAGAAGAGAGCGCTATGCCTGTTTTGAGAAAGCGGTGGCATCGGTGAAGGATGGGATAGAGACCAAAGAGGTCCGTGTCCTTCTGGCCCATCATGCTAAGGACCAGGCGGAAACCGTTCTGTTGCATCTTTTAAGAGGCACCGGACTGAAGGGCCTTGGAGGTATGAAAGAAGAGCGAGATGTCTATGTTAGACCGATCCTTGATGCCTCGGAAGAGGAGATCCTTTCCTATATCGAGGAAAACGGCCTTTCCTATGTGCAGGACCAGACAAATTTTGACCATTCTTACACCAGAAACCGTATCCGGGGAGAACTGATCCCTCATCTGGAGAAAGAGTATAACCCTGAGATCGTATCGGGCCTTGTTCGGATGGCCAAAAGGCTGCAGGAGGAAGATGACCTTCTGGAGAAGATCACGGAGGAGTATTTCCCCAATCTGAGGGATGATCAGGGCAGGGTGAAAGCGAATCTGGATCTTCGGGGATTCGAGATGATCCCGAAGGCATTGCAGCGACGTGGTCTTAGGCTGTGGCTGGATGGAAATGGCCTCTTAAAGGATGTGGAAGAGGAACATATCGAAGCACTGATCGATCTGGCAAAGGGCCGTACAGGCCGCTCTGTCAGCCTGCCCCGAGACTTGACGGTCAGTAAGAGCTATGATATACTTTACTTTACTTGTTTTTCCGCGAAAGTGCAGAAAGAATGCGGCTTTGAGGGAGATCTTCCTATCAAATTCGAGGTTCTTTCCAGAGAGGAATTTGATCAGAGTATCACTAAGATCCCGGATCTTCCCTTTGAAAAATGGATGGATGCGGACAAGGCGGGAGAAGACCTTAGTCTTCGTACCAGGAAGGAAGGAGATTACCTTCTGATCCGAAGAAAGACGGAGAATGGGTTTACGCTCGGAAAACAAAAATTACAGGATCTGTTTATCAACGAAAAGGTACCAAGAGAACAGAGAAAGACAGCAAAGCTTCTGGCAAACGGCAGCCATATCCTATGGGTGGTCGGCGTCAGGATGAGTGACGGGGTGCGTATAACCCCAGAGACAAAGCGTGTTTTGCATGTCACTTTGGAGAGTGGACTTAAGATAGCGGAGGAAGCGAAATGATCGAGAAATCAATGCTCAAGGTCATGATCGACCAGAAAACTCTGGAAGATCGTATTGCCGAGGTTGGCAAGGCTATCAGTGAAGATTACAAGGGACGTGAGCTTGTCCTGATCTGTGTACTTAAGGGCAGTGTCATGTTCATGAGTCAGCTCTGCAAGAGCATCGATTGCATGGCTACCATGGAGTTCATGGTCGTTTCCAGTTACGGCGGCTCCACGATCTCCAGCGGTAATGTGCGCATCAAAAAGGATCTGGATGATGATATTACCGGTAAGGATGTCATCATTATCGAGGATATCGTTGATACAGGAAGAACCCTGAGTTTCCTGAAGGAGTATCTCCTGACGGAAAAGAAAGCAGGCTCTGTCAAGATCTGTACCATGCTGGATAAGCCGGCAAGAAGAGTGGTATCGGTGGAGACCGATTACAGCTGCTTTAACATTGAAGACGAATTCGTCATGGGCTACGGCCTGGACTACGATCAGCAGTATCGAAATCTGCCCTATATCGCATATTTCGATGGTGATCTTTGATCGATAAGAGAGAACTTTTGGAGGCGGGAGCTTTCCAAAGGTATCTCAGGTGAAGTGCCGGTTTCCGGCAAAGAGGAGGACTTGAATTGAAAGATGGTGCAAAAGGCGCGCTGATCTACCTTGCCATTATGATGGTGATCATCGGCGTACTCTTATCCAGCGGACTGTGGAATCGCGGCGGTCAAGAGCGCTTAAGCGATAAGCAGTTCACAGAGGCTCTGGAGAGCGGAGAGGTCAAGAGTATCCAGATCGAACCCATCAAGGTAGGCGCTGCCGATATGGCAAATGCGACCGTGGTCTATGAAAATGGTTCCACCGCAACCTATTATGTATCCGATGTGGAAAACTTCCGCAACAGACTCATGATGGCTTACCCGAGTATTCCCGTTATTGCTGAGGCAGTGCAGGAAGATTCGATCTGGGGAGAGATCCTTCCTATGTTCATCTCCATGATCGTCATGGCATTGATCATGTTCTTTATCTGGGGACGCATGCAGGGTGCAGCCGGTGGCGGAAACCAGATGAACAATTTCGGAAAGTCCAAGGCACAGGTCATTACCAAGGAAAACAATCCTATCCGCTTTAAGGATGTTGCCGGTCTGGATGAAGAAAAAGAGGAGATGGCGGAGATCGTTGATTTCCTGAAGGATCCTCAGAAATATACCCGTCTCGGTGCTCGTATCCCCAAGGGTGTCATCCTGGTGGGATCTCCCGGTACCGGTAAGACTTACCTGGCAAAGGCAGTAGCCGGTGAAGCAGGCGTTCCTTTCTACAGCATTTCCGGTTCTGATTTCGTGGAAATGTTTGTTGGTGTCGGTGCTTCCCGTGTCCGTGACCTCTTTGCTCAGGCAAAGAAGAATGCTCCCAGTATCGTCTTTATCGATGAGATCGATGCCGTCGGTCGTCAGAGAGGCGCAGGCCTTGGTGGCGGACATGACGAGAGAGAACAGACCCTGAACCAGCTGCTGGTCGAGATGGATGGTTTCGGTATCAACCGAGGCGTCATCGTTATGGCAGCTACCAACCGTGTGGATATCCTGGATCCCGCACTGCTGCGTCCCGGTCGTTTTGATCGTCAGATCGTCGTCGGTCGTCCTGATGTTGCCGGACGTGAGGCTGTCCTGAAGGTGCATTCTCAGAAGAAGCCTCTGGGTGATGATGTAGATCTGAAGGTAGTCGCTCAGACCACCGCCGGATTTGCTCCTGCAGATCTGGAGAATCTGATGAATGAGGCAGCGATCTTAACTGCCAGAGCCAATCGAAGCTTTATCACCATGGAAGATATCCAGAAGGCCTTCATCAAGGTCGGTATCGGTACCGAGAAGAAGAGCCGCGTGATCTCTCCCAAGGAAAAGAATATTACCGCTGTCCACGAGAGCGGACATGCTGTTCTGCATCATATCCTTAACGGACTGGATGAAGTCCATTCCATTTCCATCATTCCCACCGGTATGGCAGGTGGTTACACCATGCCCCTTCCGGAGGAGGATACCATGTACATGACCAAGAGCCAGATGGAGAACGAGATCATCGCCCTCCTGGGTGGTCGTGTGGCAGAAGAGATGGAGATCGGCGATGTCACTACCGGTGCTTCCAACGATATCGAGCGTGCTACCGAGATGGCTCGCAGCATGGTTACCAAGTATGGTATGAGTGCTCGCGTAGGCCTTGTCAAACTGGGTGAGCGCAATGAGGAGGTCTTCCTCGGCCGTGATATCGGACATTCCCGTAACTACGGTGAAGAGGTCGCTACCACAGTAGATGAGGAGATCCGTCGTATCGTCGAGGATGCTCATCAGAAGGCTACAGCTCTTCTGACGGAGCACAGAGATGTCCTTCTGAAGACCAGAGATCTTCTTCTGGAGAAGGAAAAGGTTACCGGTGCTGAGTTCCTGGCACTGTTTGGAGAATCCAAGCAGCAGGTCGCAGTCAGTGACGTGGCTGAAATGCCTGTCGATGCTGCAGATCAGCAGTAATCTTACCAAAGAAACATAACGCTAAGCGCTGCGGTCCTTCGCGGCGCTTTTCCATAGATAAAAGGAGCAGTACATGGATAAAGTCATTCTTGCCTATGTCAGTCAGTATAAAGAAAAGTATTTCTTCAACGAAGAACTGGGTACCCTGCCGGAGGCTGTGAAGAAGGAGATCTTAATGAATATGATCTTCATCTGTGAGGAAGCCGGCGGCGTAGTGGAGCTGGGATTCGATGAGGAAGGATATATCTATCTGGATACCTACGCTGAGGAGGATGATCTGGGGTATGATCAGGTATCCGGCAGACTCCTTGTCAGTGAGATGGAACGCAATCAGAAGGAACTTTTTGAAGAACTGCAGAACTGGTATCGCATCGTCGCTCGTCCGGAGGCGGGCGGTAAGATGGGTTCCTTTGGTGACCTGTGATCTTTTTGTGTAAGAGAAACCATGATGGGCTCTAAGGAGTCTTAAGGAGAACTATCGATGAGAGTTTTGGTATTTGATATCGGCAACACCCAGATCAAGATGGGTGTATATGATGATTGGGATCTGAAGACCAGCTGGCGCTTAACGACCGCTTCCAGTAAGACCACCGATGAGTATGGTGTAGATATGCTCATGCTCTTAGAGCATGATAAGATCGCTCCGGAGAGCATCGACATGGTCGCTGTATCTTCCGTTGTCCCCACCATCATGCATTCCTTTACCAGTGCGATCGAGCGCTATATCGGAAAGACACCTCTGGTGATCGGTCCCGGTGTAAAAAATGGCGTCAACATCCGTGTGCCCAATCCTCAGGAAGTAGGGGCGGATATCATTGCAGATGTAGCTGCCGCTGTGGAATTATACGGTGGTCCCTGCATCATTTTGGACTTCGGTACGGCAACAAAGTATCTGGTGGTCAATGAGCGCAATGAGCTGACGGCAGCAGTCTTTTCACCCGGCATTGGTATCTCCGCGGAAGCGCTGACCTCCAAGGCCGCTCAGCTTCCCAGCTTTGCCATCCAGAAGCCCAAGAGCATCCTGACCTGCACCACGGTAGAATGTATGCAGGCGGGTATCGTCTATGGCTATATCGGACAGGTCAAATATATCTGCGAACAGATCCGTAAGGAAATGGGCATTCCGGATATGAAGGTCATCGCCACCGGTGGATTTGGAAAGATCATGGTACCGGAGCTTGAGTGCATCGAGACCTATGATTCCACACTGACCTTAAAGGGTGTTCGATTGATCGCAGAGCGCAACATCGAGAGTAAACGCCGAAAGAAGAAGGCATAATTGCCTATGACAGAAATGATCAGAGAAAAACTGCAATCCGGCTTTTCCATCGGCAATGTACAGCTTGAAAGCCGCGTGGTGGCAGCGCCCATGGCGGGTGTAACCGACTCCAGTTACCGAAGGATCCTACGGGAATATGGAGCGGCTGCTACCTACACGGAGATGGTCAGTGCCAAGGGATTGTATTATAAGAATGAGAATACCAGGTTCCTCATGGCCCATGTGGAGGAGGAACAACCTCTGTTTTTGCAGCTCTTCGGAGCCGATGCAAAGATCCTGGGGGATATGGCGGAGCTTGTGCAGGAGGGCTTTTGCGGCATCGATCTGAATATGGGATGCCCGGCCCCCAAGATCGTCAATAACCATGACGGCAGCGCTTTGCTCAAAGAGCCTGAAAAGATCTATCCCATCGTGAAATCCGTGGTAGATGCGGTTACGGTGAAGCATGGAAAGCCGGTGACGGTCAAGTTCCGCAAAGGTTTTTATGCGGAGGATAATGTGGCAGCGAAGGTAGCAAAGATCTGTGAAGATGCCGGCGCTTCAGCGATCACGATCCATGGAAGGACCACTTCACAGATGTATCACGGAGAGGCGGACTGGAATGTGATCCGCGAAGTGAAAGAGGCGGTATCGATCCCGGTCATCGGAAACGGAGACGTCATCGATGGTGCGTCTGCGATCCGTATGATGGAAGAGACCGGATGCGATGCGGTCATGGTAGGAAGAGCCTTGATGGGAGATCCCTGGGTGTTTACCAATATCCGGGATTCCTTTGCCAAGGGAGAAGGGATCCCCTTTGAACGAGCTTCTGTGGAAGAAGTCAGGGCACTGGCTATGCGTCATGCGGAATCCGCCTGCCTTGAAAAGGGTGAGTATACCGGTATCCGCCAGATGAGAGCCCATCTGATCTGGTACATGAAAGGACTTCCCAAGGGCTGTAGAAAAAAGGTAGCACTGGAGGATATCAAAAGCCTTCAGGACCTTGCGAACGTGCTCTCAACTCTGGGAGAATAGGGCTTTTGGATTGACAACATTGTCACAAAGCGCTATAATATGCAATTGCGTTAAATTAAATAATTATCGATACTTAACGGCTGGAAAGTTCCTTTTTTCGGCCGTTTCGGTGTCGTAAGAAATGGAGAACAATAAACATGGCTGATGAGAAAAAGCTGATCACTGCTGCCGGAATGAAAGCAAAGCAGGAAAGATTGATGGAACTGGAGACTGTTCTGATGCCCGAGTGCGTTCAGCGTATCAAGGAAGCTAAGGAGCAGGGAGACCTTTCCGAGAACGCTGAGTACAGTGCTGCCAGAGAGCTTCAGGGCAAACTGCAGGGCGAGATCGACGATCTGAAGAACTTTATGAAGATCGCAGAAGTCGTTGATGAGTCTGCCATGACCAAGGATGTTGTTTCCTTCGGTGCTACCGTTAAGGTCTATGATGAGGAGTTTGACGAGGAGATCGTCTACACCATCGTAGGTTCTCAGGAAGCTGATCCTATGAACAACCGTATCTCCAATGAATCTCCCGTAGGTCTGGCACTGATCGGTGCTAAGCCCGGTGAGACCGTCACTTTCGATACTCCCGGTGGAGAGATGGCTCTGAAGATTGTTGAGATCCTGTAAGAGGGATTTCCGATCAGATCGCTCAATCTGTTGACTATATTTGAACAATAAGGATAAAACAATGGCTAACGAAAATCAGAATCAAAACGCCCAGCAGGACGTCAGCGAGATCCGTCGCCTGCGTCTGGAAAAGCTGCAGGAACTGCAGGATTCCGGAAATAACCCCTATGTGATCACCAAGTTCGATGTCACCAACCACAGCAGTGATATCGCTAACAATTTCGAAGCTTTCGAAGGAAAGACCGTATCCATCGCAGGACGTATCATGTCCAAGCGTGTTATGGGTAAGGCATCCTTCATGCATATCCAGGACAAAGATGGAAAGATCCAGTCCTATGTCACCCGTGACAATCTGGGAGAAGAAGCTTATGCACAGTTCAAGCGCTTTGATGATGTCGGAGATATCGTCGGTGTTACCGGTGAAGTTTTCCGTACTCAGAAGGGTGAGTTCTCTGTAAAGGCTGCTAAGGTTGAACTGCTTTCCAAGAGCATTCAGACTCTGCCTGAGAAGTTCCACGGTCTGACCGATGTAGAGATCCGCTATCGTCAGCGTTATGTTGACCTGATCATGAATCCTGAGGTCCGTGAGACCTTCGTTAAGAAGAGCATGATCATGCGTGAGATCCGTCACTTCCTGGATGGACTGGGATTCCTGGAGGTCGAGACTCCTATCCTGACTCCCTTTGAGATCGGTGCATCCGCTCGTCCCTTCTACACTCATCACAATACTCTGGATCAGGATATGGTCCTTCGTATCGAGACTGAGCTGTATCTGCAGAGACTGATCGTTGGCGGTATGGAGCGTGTCTACGAGGTAGGTCGTATCTTCCGTAACGAAGGTATGGATATCAAGCACAATCCTGAGTTCACCTCCATCGAGCTGTATCAGGCATACACCGATTTCCATGGTATGATGGATATCGTTGAGAACATGATGAAGTATCTGGCTGAGAAGGTCTGCGGAAGCCTTGTTGTTCCTTATCAGGGCAAGATGATCGACCTTGGTCATTGGGAGCGCCTCACCATGATCGAAGCTGTCAAGAAGTACAGTGGTGTCGACTTCAACGACATCAAGTCCGATGAAGAAGCGATTGCATGTGCTAAGGAGCACAATGTGGAGCTTCCTGAGGTTCCCACCAAGGGTGCTATCCTGGCTGAGTTCTTCGATGCTTTCGTTGAAGAGAACCTGATCCAGCCCACCTTTATCTATGATTATCCCGTAGAGATCAGCCCCCTTGCAAAGCGTAAGCCGGATGATCCTATG
The DNA here is from genome assembly GCA_045642205.1 of Bianqueaceae bacterium. Taxonomy (GTDB): domain Bacteria; phylum Bacillota; class Clostridia; order Lachnospirales; family Bianqueaceae; genus RUG760. The sequence goes on along the minus strand of JAZUIK010000066.1, from coordinate 653 downwards.
TTCACCGAGCGTTTCGAGTACTTCATCAATGCTACCGAGTTCGGTAATGCATTCTCCGAGCTGAACGATCCTATCGACCAGAGAGGCCGTATGGAGCGTCAGGTAGCAGAGCGTAAGGCCATCGAGCCCGATGCACGTTGCCAGGTCGACTACGACTTCATCAACGCTCTGGAATATGGTATGCCGCCCACCGGTGGTCTTGGCTTCGGCGTTGACCGTCTGATCATGCTGCTGACGGATTCTGCTTCTATTCGTGACGTACTCTTATTCCCGACGATGAAAGAGATAGGCGCAAATAAGACGGAAACCAAGAAAGAGGTTGCAAAAACTGAGGAAACTCCCGCTGTAGCAGCTGCTCCTGTCGTAGAAGAGAAGATCGATTTCTCCAAGGTTGAGATCGAGCCTCTGTTCAAGGATTATGTTGATTTCGAGACCTTCTCCAAGTCCGATTTCCGTGCTGTAAAGGTACTGGCTTGTGAAGCAGTCAAGAAGTCCAAGAAGCTCCTTCAGTTCACCCTGGATGATGGAACTGGAGAGAATCGTACAATCTTATCGGGAATTCATGCTTACTATGAGCCTGAAGAACTGGTAGGAAAGACCCTTCTTGCTATCACCAATCTGCCTCCTCGTCCCATGATGGGCATTGATTCCTG
>JAZUIK010000065.1:0-2586 GCA_045642205.1 Bianqueaceae bacterium | reverse complement strand
TTTCCATTTTGTTTTCTCCTTTGGTATAGCTTAAAATGAGAGACAATGTAAAATGTACTTAAGCCTGGATATCTTCCAGGATCTCAAGCAATGCGTAATACTGTGCAGCGTATCCCTCTGCACCGGTAGCATACTTGTTCTTTTTGATGACCTTGCTAGCCTCAGTTGTTTCAAGGCTCTGCAAAGAATCAAAGATGACAAGATGGGGTTCCAGGGTCAGGAAACCCTTATATCCTTCTTTATTGATAGCCTGATCCAGGATCTTGGCGATCTTTCCTTCTCCTGTTCCGGCCAGTACATTTTCCTTGTTATCGGAAACTGCATCCTTGATATGGATATATTTGATATAAGGCTGTGTCATGTTCCAGCACTCTTCCGGATCCTCTCCGCACTGCACATAGTTTGCAAAGTCAAATGCAGCCACAAAATGAGGATCATCCAGAGTCTTCAGAAGGTCAAGACATCTGCGGCCGATATCACCAAAGATATCCTTTTCATTCTCATGGATCAGAGTCACATCGTATTTCTGAGCGATAGCCAGAAATTCCTGAAGTTTAGCAATGACCTTTTCTCTGTAATCATCCGGGTTCTTTCCTTCAGGCATGAAGAAACTGAACATACGGATATACTGACAATCCAGAAGTCCACAGATCTTACACAGTTCTTCCAACTGATCCTTCTGCTTTACGAAAGCTTCTTCATCATCAATAGCGATCTTACCGATAGGAGAACCCAAAGATGAAACCTTGACTCCTGCCTCATTCAGTCTGGGCAGCAGTTTCTCTTCTACTTCCTCCAGAGTATAATCAGCAATTCCCTTCTTATCTGCAGAACGAAGAGATATATGGGTCATTCCCAGTTCAGTTACGGTCTTCAGCTGTGCATCAAAGTCAAAGCTGATCTCATCCGCGAAACCGGAAATGATGACAGAATCTCTCATGTCGTACTCCTTCCTGACAGTTGGTCAATTCATACAATCGACACACTATCTACATGATACTTATTAGTATTTTATCACAAACAAACAAGAAATGAAAAGCACAAAATTCAAATCATCTAAATATTAATATCAAATTAAATATGATGCAAATTTTCAGGCAGCAAAAAAAGTAGCGAGCATTTTCCGATTGCCCGCTGCTTTCATCATTTCACATTGGATTATTTCATATTGATCAGACCTAAACCGACCAGACATACGATAACGCCTGCGATCTTGTTCCAGGTAATGGTCTCTTTATAGATCATATGACCTACAAAGATCAAAAGGACTGCAAGTACAGCTGCCTGCACGATCTGAGCTGTACTGACCGGCCAACCGGCCTTATAAGCATAGATAAAGCCAACTTCCAGACCAACAACAACGATACCAAGGACGATCGGTGCCCAGTTCAGCTGTTTATACTCTTTGATCAGATCGGTTTCCTTATAAAGGACAAAATACAGGATCAATGAGGCAACGGCACCTACCGCATAGGTGATCGTCAATGAGGCCAATGGATTCATACCCTCCGGGACAGATTTCGCACAGATCTGGTAGAACACATTGGATAAAACAACGAGAGCCAGAGGCCATATATAATTAAACATTTTCTTTCACCATCATACAAAAGACCAACCAACATAAGGCCGATCGGTTTCTATTCAAAAGTCTTATCAGACCTTGATCAGCTGACAGACTGTCTCACAGTGTTCCGTGTAGGGAAACATATCTACCGGCTGTATTTTCTGTACTCTATATCCTATGGTCTCAAAGTAGGCAAGATCTCTCTTTAAGGACTCAGGTCCACAGGATACATAGACCACTTTCTTCGGTCCCATCTTGGCTACGCTATCCATAAACTGCTCGGTAGAACCACTGCGAGGAGGATCCATAAAGACAACATCTGCTGTTTCGCCTTCCTCCGCCATAGCCTCCATAAACTCTCCTGCATCTCCCTGATAGAATCGGGTGTTCTCCACCTTGTTCTCTCTGGCATTGATGATAGCATCCTTTACAGCATCTGCATTTAACTCGATACCGAGGACTTTTCCAGCCTTATCGGAGGCAGATAAAGCGATCGTACCGATGCCGCAATAAGCATCGATCACGGTCTCCGTTCCTGTCAGTTCAGCATAGTCGATAGCTGTCTGATACAGAACCTCTGTCTGTACAGGGTTTACCTGATAGAAACTGGCAGGAGAGATACGATAGGTCTTACCACAAAGAGTATCCTTGATAAAGCCGGGGCCATAGATCGGCTTATTGACTTTTCCAAGGACCATGCTGGTAGATTTATCGTTGATGTTAAGAACGATCGTTGTGATCTCCGGATGTTCCTTTAACAGTGCCTTAACGAAGTTGTTCTTTCCTGGGAAGATCGGATTGGCAAGGACCAGTACCACCATGATCTCACCGGATGTAAAACCTCGTCTGACAAGTACATGGCGCAGAAGTCCCGTATGCAGATCCTCATCATAGATCCAGATCTTAAAGGACTTGAGTAATCCGTTGATGGATTCGATGACCGCTAAAGATTTCTGATCTTCTAAAAGCCAGGCATTGATAGGGACCACACGATGGGTTCCTGCCTGATAGCTTCCGTGAAG
>JAZUIK010000064.1:0-2499 GCA_045642205.1 Bianqueaceae bacterium | reverse complement strand
GACGTCTTAGTCTGTACTACCATTATCGAGACCGGTCTGGATATACCGAATGCCAATACCTTGGTCGTTGAAAATGCGGACAGTATGGGACTGGGACAGCTCTATCAGCTCCGAGGTCGCGTAGGCCGTTCCAATCGACTGGCATATGCGTACTTCCTTTACAGAAAGGGTAAGGTCCTTTCCGAGGTAGCCCAGAAGCGTCTGGAGGCTATCGGAGAATTGACGGACTTCGGAAGCGGATATAAGATCGCACTGAGAGATCTGGAGATCCGTGGAGCCGGTAATGTACTGGGTCCGGAGCAGCATGGTCATATGGGTGCGGTAGGGTATGATCTTTATTGCAAACTGCTCCGTGAAGCGGTGGCGACTTTAGAGGGCGAGACCATCCAGGAGGCCTTTGAGACCACAGTCCATATGAATATGGATGCCTTTCTGCCGGCGGACTATATCCGATCTGAGCAGCAGAAACTGGATATGTATAAGCGTATCGCGGTGATCCGTTCTGAAGATGACCACGATGATCTCTTAGACGAGATGATCGACCGCTTCGGGGATCCTCCCGTCAGTGTGCAGAACCTTCTGAAGATCGCTCTGATCAAGGCAGAGGTCAACAGTCTGGGTGTAGACTTTATCGAATATGTCCGTGCCATGATCGTCCTTCGTTTCAGAGAAGATGCTCCGGTGGATGTGGAAGCCCTGACTAAATATATGATAGGAAAGCAGGGAACTGTCCGCCTCGTGAATGAGAGAGGTAAACAGAAGATGACGATCCGTGTAGAGCACTCTCAGAAGGATTCTCAGATGCTCTCCACCATCTATCGTGAGATCAAAGAGCTTTCCGTGATCCGATTGGCAGATCAGGAGGAGAAGGCATGAGAAGAAGACGGTGGATCTGGATCCCTATTTCGATCAGTCTCTTTCTGATAGCAGCTACGATCGCCATCGGTAATGCGATCATAGAGAATCGTCCTAAACCTTATATCACTGTCAATGGAGAAGAGGTCTACGAGGGCGAGATGATGATCTATTATCGTCTCATGCAGCTGGAATTTGAAAAAGCAGGCGGTGAGGAGATCTGGGATCTTAACATGCTAGGCTTTGACAGTAAGCAGGCGGTGATCGATAGGGCCTTTGCCTCTGTTATCAGGATCAAGGTAGCCCAGAGCATTGCAGGGACCATCAAGAGCCAGGAGTATACGGAAATACTGAAGCGTTCCGATCAGCTTGAGGATATCCTTGGAAAAGATTTCATGGAGGAACATGGGATCGACAGAGAGCTGATCGAAAAGGTAGTCAGTGAGAATTATCTTATCCATCGATATGAAGAGACTGCCGGATTCAGGACCAGTGATTTCGAAGAACAGATCCAGGCACTCGTTGAAGAGCGATATGGTCTGTACGATGAACTGGATAAAGAAGACTATCTTCAGAATGTGACGTTGATCCCCATGATGTTCTACACCGGCGAGTATGCGGAGGGAGAGTGGATCTCTTATCCGGAGTCACAGAAAGAACAGATCCGTCAGACGGCCATGGAGATCTATGAACTGGTGGACGAGAAGAACTTCTATGCCATGACACTCCGATTTGGCAATAACAGAGGAGATGTACAGCTCAATCCGGTCTTCCATCAGGGAGACATCATCTCGCCCGGTGGAAATATGGGGAATGTCTACAAGGGGCAGATCCTTCCGGAGGCAGCAGAGGTGATCTTTGATACGGAACCGGGAACCATGACGGAATTCATGACAACGGAATATGGGTATCTCGTCTGTCTGGTCACCAGGATCACCGGCCCTTATGAACAGGATCTGATCACATATCAGAATCAGCTCCAGATTGTAAGAAGCTCCTTCAGAGAGCAGGCTTTCGGTGTTCTGAAACAGCAGCGACTGGAAGAGGAGTGGAACCGACTGGAGCAGGAGAGTGAGATCACAGTCCGAAAGGAAGCATTTTCTGAGCTTGTAGAGTATGGTCAGAAATGAGGAAATATGCACCTCGTAAGTTCGTTTGATTTGGTGCATTATCCCTTGACAATTTATTATCGATGCCTTATCATTAAGGCGTTATTTTATCAATACTTTATGGAGGTATTTTCCAATGGTTAAAGTAGCTATTAACGGCTTTGGCCGTATCGGTCGTCTGGCTTTCAGACAGATGTTTGGCGCTGAGGGTTACGAAGTCGTTGCTATCAACGATCTGACCAGCCCCGCTATGCTGGCTCATCTGCTTAAGTATGATTCTGCACAGGGAGCTTACTGTGGAGCAATCGGTGAGAATACTCACACTGTAGAAGCTACCGAAGATTCCATCATCGTTGATGGTAAGGAGATCAAGATCTACGCTGAGAAGGACGCTGCTAACTGTCCTTGGGGCGCTCTGAATGTTGACGTTGTTCTGGAGTGCACCGGTTTCTACACCTCTAAGGCTAAGTCTGAGGCTCATATCACTGCTGGCGCAAAGAAGGTTGTTATCTCTGCTCCTGCTGGTAACGATCTG
>JAZUIK010000063.1:0-41246 GCA_045642205.1 Bianqueaceae bacterium | reverse complement strand
AACCGCTTCCAGTACCTCATACTCTACCTTGATCAGCTTCATGGCCTTCAGAGCAGCCTTTTCATTTTCAGCAGCAATGATGGCAACAGGATCACCGATAAAACGAACGTGCTGATCCAGGATCAGTCGATCGTAAGGTGAGGGCTCGGGGAAGGTCTGACCGGCAATGGCATAGCGCTGCTTCGGTACATCTTCCCAGGTGTAGACATCTACGACACCGGGAACCTTCTTGGCGATGGCAGTATTGATATTCTTAACGATGGCGTTTGCATGAGGAGAGCGCAGCAGCTTAACGACCAGGGCATCGGGAGCGAGGTCCTGGGTGTATACAGGCTTTCCCAGAAGGAGCTGACGGGAATCTTTTTTACGGATCGGTTTTCCAACGGTCCTTAATTCATTGTTCGGCATATTCTCCTCCTTATCCCTTACGACTATTCAGGAAATTACGGATACCACGGAGCTGTCCTTCGTAGCCGGAGCAGCGGCACAGGTTTCCGCTCAGGAAGGCACGGATCTCATCATCGGTGGGATCCGGATTCTCTCTGAGAAGGGCAATGGTATTCATAACGAATCCGGGATTACAGAAGCCGCACTGATCGGCACCCTGGTCAGCAATAAAGCCAATGAACTCCTGGGCTTCTTCCTGAAGACCTTCCAGAGTCTGGATGGTATGACCGGCACATCTTGCGGCCAGAAGAGAACAGGAGAGAACAGGACGGGAATCCATCAGAACAGTACACAGACCACAGTTGGAGGTCTCACAGCCGCGCTTTACACTGTAGCATTTGTGGGCTCTCAAAAAGTCGATGAGAAGCATGTCGGCATCGATCACATCGGTGATCACTTTGCCATTCAGGGTCAATTTGATCTCCATTACTGTTTAGCCTCCAGTTCCATCAGATTTCTTTCGGTCAGAACTTTGACCAGGTGGGTGCGATAGGCAGCGGATCCGCGAAGGTTTCCTAAAGTGGGAACCATCTTGGCGGCATAGGCTGCGTAAAGGGCAGCGGATTCCTTGGTGATGCCATCCTTCAAAATGCCTTCAGGATCGCCAAAGAGCTGGGCTCTGCCGGGACGAGCACCTACAACCTGATTGACTTCTCCATTTACAATGGAAGTGGCACAGGTAAGGACAGGGAAGTCCGTGCGCTGAATACGCATCGTGCGGTAAGCAAAGATTCCGGGAGTCTTGCGGATATGGATCTTTACAAGAATATCCCGGTCATAGGGCATGGATGCAAACTGCTTCAGGGGAATCAGTCCGCCTTTATATAATTCAACATAGGTGTCCATGGAAAGAAGGACGGAGAGAACATCGGAAAATCCGAAACGTCCCCAGACACTTCCGCCTACGGTTGCCAGATTACGGAACTGTACACCGACGATATCTTTGACGGCATCTGCAATGACGCCCTGAGAATACTGGTTCAGGCCTTCATGAAGCTCCATGGCTCTTAAGGTGACCATAGCTCCGATCTGAAATTCATCCGGTGTTTCTTCGATCTGATCCAGACCAAGGTCACAAAGGTCGATGGCAGTGGAGACGGAGCCGCGGCTCATCTTCATCCAGAGCATACCACCGACGATACGGTTGTTTCGTTTCTGGTTGAGCTCCCAGGCTTCTTCAAGACTCTGAGCTCGCACATACTTTTGAATCGTGATCATCTGTATTTCCTCATCGATAAAAGAATAGCATTTAACTAAATAAGTATACCATCTTTCAATTGAATTGAAAAACAGGAAATGTTATACTGGGTTATATTTTGTAAAACACAACGGTACTAACCTATAGCGAATATTTGAGAAAGGATCCAACAATGAAAAAATGTGTATGCCTGATCTTAGTGATCGCTCTTTTATTAACAGGATGTTCCTCTGCAGGTAGTTCAGAGAAGTCAGAGGGTACCAGTGCAGGTACTAAGACCGCTGCAACAGTTTCCTATCCTATGACGGTGGTAGATGCCGCAGGACGCAGCGTACAGATCGAGAAAGAACCGGATCGCATTGTCAGCGGATACTACATCGCTACCAGTGCGCTTCTGGCCCTTGGCCTGGAAGACAAGATGGTAGGTGTAGAAGACAAACCGGAAAAGAGAAAGATCTATTCTCTATGTGCTCCCAATCTTCTGGAGCTTCCGACAGTCGGCTCTGTAAAAGAGTTCAACCTGGAAGTATGTCTGGCACAGAATCCGGATCTGGTAGTTCTTCCTATGAAACTTAAGAGTGTCGTAGAGGATCTGGAAAAGTTTGATCTGACGGTAGTGCTGGTCAATCCGGAATCCCAGGAACTGGTACTGGACATGGTCGATCTTTTGGCAAATGCTACGAATACCGTGGACAGGGGAGAAGCTCTGAAAAGCACCATCCTGGAGATCAAAGAGACGGTAAAGAATGCTGTTAATGGTCAGGATAAACCGAAGATCTACATCGGAAGTAATTCGTCCATGCTTTCAACAGCTGGTCCGGCCATGTATCAGGCATCCCTGATCGAAATTGCGGGAGGTATCAACGTTGCCGAGGAGATCACCGATACCTACTGGGCAGAGATCTCCTATGAACAGCTGCTGGCATGGGATCCGGATTATATCGTTCTGGCAGCAGAAGCTTCCTACAGTGTAGAAGACGTACTGAATGATCCGGCTCTTGCAACCTGCAGTGCCGTTGTTAATCAGCAGGTTCTGCAGATCCCCAAAGATATCGAGGCCTGGGACAGCCCCGTTCCCAGCGGAATCCTGGGTGCTGCTTGGCTGGCTTCTCAGATTCATGGAGAACAGATCAAAGAAGAGGAAGTGAATGCTCTGATCTATAATTTCTATAAGGATTATTATGAAATCATCGTGGAGTAAAGGAATCTTATTTGCGATCCTGCTCGTTCTGGTTACCGGACTATTTTGTCTTAGCCTGTTTGTCGGAAAGTATCCTTTGACCCTTAGCGGAGTCCTGTCAGGGGAAACAATGCAGCTGAAGGTGTTTTATGAGCTGCGTTTATCCAGAACATTGACTGCGCTGATAGGAGGATTCGTTCTCGGGGTCTGTGGTTATATCTATCAGACAGTCTTTCGAAATCCGCTGGCATCACCGGATATCATCGGAGTATCCTCCGGGGCCTGCTGCGGCGCAGCGGTTGGTATATTGTTTATACAGACAGCTCTTGGTATTACCCTGGCAGCCTTTGGAGGTGCACTGCTATCTGTAATGGCGGCGATCCTTTTATCCTCTATGGACAGAAACGGCAGACGATCCACCATCGTCCTTGCCGGTATCGCCATTCATGCTCTGGCTCAGACGGTTCTGATGTTTCTGAAAATGACGGCAGATCCGGAGAAGGAACTGGCCGCGATCGAATATTGGATCATGGGTAGTCTCAGCGGTATTACCTCCGAGAAGATCTGGCTTAGTCTGATGCTATGTCTTATCTGCCTTGTATTTCTGTTTCTTCTGGAGAGACAGATCTTACTTCTCTCTGCAGAAGAAGGAGAAGCAAGAATGCTGGGAGTTTCTGTGACGAAGGTTCGAATGATCGTACTGATCCTGGCTACATTAGCGGTGTCTTCGATCGTCTCCCTTACCGGCCTGATCAGCTTTGTGGGACTGCTGGCTCCCCATGGAGTACGCCTTCTGACAAAGACGCACCGGAAAGATACCTTCTGGCTCAGTGGCTTTATGGGGAGTGGTCTGCTGCTTTTCGCAGATATTCTTTCTCGCAGCATTTCTCAGACGGAACTGCCAGTCAGTATCTTTACAAGTTTATTAGGAGCTCCTTTGCTGATCGGATTGATCCGGAGAAAGGAGGAAGCATGAGTCTTGTGAAGGTAAAGAACCTTTTCATCGGATATGGCAAAACAACCATTGTTCAGGATGTCAGCTTTCAGATCCAGACTGGGGAGACGGTAGGACTTCTGGGATCCAACGGATGCGGAAAGACAACGCTTCTCAAAGGCCTGGCAGGAATCCTTCCGGCAAAAGGTGAACGGGAGGTACTTGGCAGTGATATGGAAAAGCTCTCCGTTCGGGAATGTGCCTTGCTCTGTCACTATATTCCGCAAAGATCCGGTATCTCTATGGATCTGAGTGCGCTGGATACAGTTCTGATGGGATTCAACGCACAGCTAAAGCTCCTGGAAACGCCGTCTAAGGAAATGAGGGAGAAGGCTTCATCCATGCTGGAGATGGTTGGACTGAAGGAGAGAATGGAAGAGAATTTCCAGACCTTCAGTGAAGGGCAGAAGCAGCGTGTGATCCTGGCAAGAACCTTGCTTGCGGATAAAGGATTGATGCTTTTGGATGAGCCGGAAAGTGCCATGGATTTCAGAGGCAGGTATGAGCTCTTAGAACTGGTCCAGAAATGGATCAAAGAAAAGCAGGAAGAAAGAGCTGCATTGATCTCACTGCATGATCCGCAGCTGGCCTTGAATCAGTGTGATCGATTGCTATTGATGAAAGACGGTCAGGTAGTGGATACCATCGAAACGGCCATCGATTCAGAAGAAGAGATGGGCAGGAAATTAACGGCGATCTATGGACCGGTGTCGGTGCATAGTATTCGTTCTAAACTTAATGAAAAGCAATATGTGATCGTAAAGGAGTGAATGGCATGGTTGTTCAATCCAGATTGACATTTATGGATGAAGAAGGGGAGAAGTTCTTTGGAGAAGGACCGGATCGCCTGCTACGGGCGGTTGAGGAGCATGGATCTCTTCTCAGTGCCGCTCAGTCCATGGGCATGGCTTATACGAAGGCTATGAAGCTTTTGAAGAATGCGGAGAAGTACCTGGGATACCCCTTAACAGTACGCAGCATTGGCGGTGTCACAGGTGGTGGCAGCATTCTGACAAAAGAAGCCAAAGAGTTTCTTCTACGTTATGAATCTTATCGTGATCAGTGCGTGAAACATAATAAAGAACTCTTTCGGAAACAGTTTCAGCAAAGTGGGCCGATGTTTCCATCTCTTGGATGCGTCATCATGGCATCCGGTATGGGTGTTCGATTTGGATCAAATAAACTGATGGAAGAATTGGAAGAAGAGCCGGTGATCGCCGGAGCATTGAAGGCGACCGAAGGGCTCTTTGGAAAGCGCGTGGTAGTCACCAGACATAAAGAGGTAGAGGTGTACTGCCAGGAGAAAGGGATCGATGTAATACTGCATGAGTTTCCTTATCGCAGTGATACGGTAAGGTTGGGAACAGAGGTCATGAAGGAAATGGAAGGGTGTATCTTCTGTCAGGGAGATCAGCCTATGCTGCAGAAAGAAACAGTGATCCGTTTATGTCAGGACTTTCTATCGGAGCCTCAGATGATCCATCGTGTCCATTTCGGAGAAGAAGTAGGAGCCCCTGTAATCTTTCCCAAGTGGTCTTATGAAGAACTGCTTTCTCTTCCGGAAGGAAAGGGAGGTGGATTCATTGTAAAGAGATATCCCGAAAAACTGCGTCTTTCTCCTGCCGGTGCAGCATGGGAACTGATGGACGTGGATACACCGAAAGATCTGGAAAAGCTAAAAGCGATCGTAGATCAATAACAATCTACTTCGATCCATAACAAAAAAGAACCCACTTCGTATAAGAAGCGGGTTCTTTGCATTCATATTAGTTTAATGGTTGAATTATTCAGCCTTCTCTTCCTTTTCCTTGGGGAGCAGGATGTTCAGCAGGATAGCAACCAGAGCTGCGGGAACGATTCCGGAACCACCGAAGACCAGAGATACCATCTGAGGAGCCTTAGCAAGGACAGCGGTGTTAGCACCGATACCATAACCAAGACCAAGAGCGACAGAAACGATGCTCAGATTTCTTGCGGTCAGAGGCTCACGGGTGATCAGCTGAATACCACTGACAACGATGGAGGAGAACATCATAACAGCTGCACCACCAAGTACAGACTGAGGCATGATGGAGACCAGAGCACCAAGCTTGGGGATCAGACCACAGAGGATCAGGAAGATCGCACCGGTAGCCAGAGCCATACGGTTAACGACCTTGGTCATGGAGACCAGACCTACGTTCTGGCTGAAGGAAGTGTTGGGAAGAACACCGAAAACAGCTGCCAAACTGGAACCGGTACCGTCACACATAACACCACCGGCAAGCTCCTTATCGGTAGCTTCACGGTCCATACCACCAACGATAACACCGGAGATATCTCCGACGGTCTCAACAGCGGTAACGATGAACATGATAAGAACAGGAACGATAGCACGGAGATCGAAGACAGGCGTAACGGGCATGAGCTTGGGAAGTGCAAACCAGGAAGCGGAAGCAACCTTACCCCAGTTCAGAACCCAGGACTTGGTGTACTCCACACCTTCTGCGTTGAGAGCAGTGTGAGGAAGGAACAGGCCCATGATGAAAGCAGCGATGTATCCGACAATGATACCGATCAGAATGGAGGAAGAGGAAAGGAATCCTTTTCCAACATGCTTAAGAACAAGGATTACGACCAGAACCAGGATGGCCAGCAGCAGGTTCTCCATGGAACCAAAGTCAGCAGCGGTGTTTCCGCCTCCGAAGGAGTTAACACCAACGGAGATCAGGCTCAGACCGATGGAAAGAACAACGGTACCGGTAACAATGGGAGGGAAGAACTTACGCAGAGGCTTTAAGAAAGCACCCAGGACGGTCTCGAAAAGACCACCGATAATGGAAGCACCCATGATAGCACCGTAAGCAAGAACACCACCGCCCATGGTCTTAGCGACGGAATTGAATACGCCGATAAATCCGGAAGAGGTACCCATGATGATCGGAACTTTACCGCCGATGGGTCCGATGGCGAAAAGCTGGATTAAGGTAACGATACCTGCGATCAGCATTGCGTTCTGAAGAAGAGAAACCTGCAGATCAGCAAATTCACCGCCTGCAATACCACAGGCACCGGTGATGATCAGAAGGGGAGTAAGGTTACCGACAAACATTGCCAGTACGTGCTGAAGTCCAAGCGGAATTGCCTGCTTCAGGGGCATTTTTCCCTCGAACTCGAAAGCAGCGGGGGACAAGGAAAGCTTGCTGTTTTTCATGAATATACCTCTTTCGCGAGAATGAAAAAAGAACGTCACAATTATACAAGAAAAATGAATAGATTCACAATTGTTAAACTTATGAATAGATAGGATATATTTATTAGTTTTTTCAACAAAGTGTAGAAAGGTCCTGTAGGATCTTCTCGAACGTCCTCGGCGATGCCTGCGGATTGTTCTCGATGAAGCCTACAGGACCTCTTACATTAGTCGAAATGATATAATTAAATCCCCTCTTTCCCCCGTTGTTTAACGATGGAGTGGATCCATGGGGAAGATCAATCGTCTTCTTCCTCATCTTCATCATTACACAACTCCTCCATCGTGTGCCATCCAAGCACTGCACACTTAACACGGGAGGGCATATGGGCGATGTCCTGAAGGGAAGAGGCTTCCTCCAGCTCATCCATCTCATCTTCGGAAAGGGAAGAAGGATCTTTGATCATGCGCATAAAGATATCACTCAGATGAAGTGCTTCTTCTTTCGATCTTCCAATAACAAGATCCAGCATCATATCTGCACTGGCCTGAGAGATAGCACAGCCATCGCCAACATAACCACCATCGGTGATGATGTTGTTTTCGTCAACGTGGAGCTGAAGGATGATGTCATCACCGCAGCTGGGGTTGACACCTTCAAGTACCAGATTGGGATTCTTGATGTCATGCTTGTGTGCGGGATGAAGGTTATGATCCGTAAGGATCTCGGAGTAAAATGTATTAATCGCCATAACCCATTACCTTTCTGATGGAAGAGAGAGCATCGATCAAAAGGTCGATCTCTTCTTTGGTATTGTAGAACATTAAGCTGGCTCTCGTAGTGGACATAACACCTAAGTGATCATGCAGCGGCTGTGCGCAGTGGTGACCGGCACGGATACAGATGTTTTTGTCAGAGAGGATCGCGGAAATGTCATGGGGGTGTACACCATCGATCTTGAAGGTGACAATGCCGTGATGCTCCGAAGGGATCTGAGAACCGATGACCTGGAAGTGAGGAATGTTCAGGATTCCTTCTGCCATATAGGTGGTCAGTTCACTCTCACGCTGAGAAATGAAATCAAAACCGAGCTCGTTGTAATAGTCGATGGCAGCAGCGAGGGCGTAAGCTCCTCCCGCATTGACGGTTCCGGCTTCAAACTTGTGGGGCAGGGGAGAATATTTCACGGAGTCTCTATGGACCACATCGATCATCTCGCCACCTGACATATAAGGAGGCATCTTTTTCAGATACTTTCTCTTTCCATACAGAACACCGATACCGAAGGGAGCCAGCATCTTATGACCGGAGAAGGCCATAAAGTCCACATCCAGGTCCTGAACATTGACCTTCATGTGGGGAACACTCTGAGCACCGTCAGCCACGAAGAGCGTACCATTTTCATGAGCGATCTTTGCAAAGGTCTTGATGTCGTTCTCTCGGCCGAATACATTGGACATCTGCGTCACAGTAACGATGCGGGTGTTCGGTTTTAAGAGAGCCTTGAGAGATTCGGGAGAATAGTAACCGTTCTGGTCACATTCCCAATAGGTTACGGTAGCACCGACTCTGGTAGCTGCATCCCTCCAGGGAAGCATGTTGCTGTGATGTTCCGTGATTCCGACAATGATCTCATCGCCTTCCTTCAGGACCATAGCACAGAGGCTGGTAGCTAAAAGATTGAAACTCTCAGAAGCATTTCTTGTAAAGATGATCTCGCAGGAATCCTTAGCTCCGATAAACTCAGCCACCTTTTCACGTGCAGCTTCATAGGCATCGGTTGCCTTGATGCTGAGGTCATACAGACCACGCAGAGGGGAGGCGTTGGAAGTCAGATAAAAATCGGAAGCGGCCTTGATCGCACCTTCATAGCGCTGGGAAGTAGCGGAGCTGTCCAGATAGACAACATCGGGATTGGCAGCGAAGAAGGGAAAAGCCTTACGGATCTCAGCGATCTCGCGAGTATTCATACTCATTCTTCAGTATTCCTTTCAAGGTAAGCATCCAGTTCGTCTTTAGTCTCCTGATCAGGGATCAGGGAGACAACAGCACTGATGCGTGCAGCTGCCATCATCTCATACACTTCCTCGGTGGAAAGACCACGAGACTGCAGGTAGAAGAGAAGAGACTCATCCAGCTTGCCGATGGAAGCACCATGGGTTCCTTCAACATCTTCTTCACTGCAAAGAATGACAGGAAGAGTCTGATTAGAGACTGTATCGTCGATCAGAAGAACATTTTCCTTTTCAGCACCGACAGCACCGCTGCAGCCATGACGGAAGTCGATGGTTCCGCGGAAGCACTTTTTGGCTTTGTCACGCAGAACGCCGTTTGCCTCAATGTTGCAGGTAGTGTTCTTGCCGATATGGGGTACAACGTAATTGAAATCGACAACATGATCTGCTTTTACACTGTATCCGGTATGGATCTCTGCGTGAGCACGCTTACCAATCAGGTTGAAACAGCAGGCGTCATCATTTTCTTTACCGGAGATCAGGATATTGATCAGGTCGATACGACCATCTTCTTCGATGTTTCCACCCATATCGTTGATGAGATGGAAGGAATCAGAAGTGCGGTGGATCTGGACTAATGTCAGATGAGATTTCTTACCTACAGTAAACAAGGTCTGTACGAATCCCATGCCTTCTGCATTCTCAGTGGAAGTGAAATCCATAATGCAGAGCATTTCCTTCTCGTCGGGGACGATCAGGCCCAGAGTAGAAGCGGTGGTCTCATTTTCAAAGGAATAGACTGCCTTGATGCGGGCAGTGTTCTCTGCGGTAAATACAGAAGCATCAGCAACAGAGACTGTCATCAGTTCAGAAACATCTTTTCCAGCAGCACCGTTAATGGTGGTCAGGGAAGAAGCATCCTTGGCACAAAGTGCATTCGTAGAAGTATAGGTAGGAGCGTAAGGTACAACATCAGAAGAAACAGCGACCTTACGATCATTCATGCGCAGCCAATACCAGGTCTTGGAAGGAACCGGATTGACGATCATAGTTTTATTCATATCAGTCATATTCTGGTCCTCTTTCTTTATCCGATGGTACCCGACATTTCCAGTCGGATCAGGTTGTTCATTTCAACTGCATACTCCAGAGGCAGTTCTTTGGAGACATTGTTAGCGAATCCACTGACGATCAGTGCGCGGGCATTTTCCTCACTGAGTCCTCTGGACATCAGATAGAAGACAGCATCGTCACTGATACGTCCGATCTTTGCCTCATGTCCTACGTCAGCATCAGCGGTACGAACATCCATAGCAGGGATAGTATCACTGCGAGACTCGTTGTCCAGCATCAGAGATTCACAGTTGGCTGTGGATTTTGCACCCTTTGCCTTGGGGTTGATCACAACAGCACTGCGGTAGGTGCTGATACCACCGCTCTTGGAAATAGACTTGGCGGTAATGACTGAAGTAGTCTCGGGAGCGTTATGGATAACTTTCATACCGGTATCCAGATTCTGGGTCGCACCGGCAAAGGTAATACCGGTGTAATCCATATGTGCCTTGTCACCATTCAGAATGGTAGTGGGGTACAGGTAGGATACATGAGAACCGAAAGAACCGGATACCCATTCCATCTTTGCGCCTTCTTCTACAAGAGCACGCTTGGTGTTCAGGTTATACATGTTCTTAGACCAGTTCTCGATGGTGGAATAACGAAGTCTTGCATTCTTGCCGACATAGAGTTCAACACAGCCGGCGTGCAGGTTAGCCACATTGTATTTGGGAGCAGAGCAGCCCTCGATGAAATGTAGGTCAGCCCCTTCATCCACGATGATCAGCGTATGCTCAAACTGTCCGGCACCGGGGGCATTCAGACGGAAGTAGGACTGCAGAGGGATTTCCACAGTAACTCCTTTGGGAACATAAACGAAGGATCCACCGGACCAAACAGCACCGTGAAGGGCTGCAAACTTGTGGTCGGTAGGAGGAACCAGTTTCATGAAATGTTCCTTGATCATATCAGCGTGAGGACCGTGAAGAGCACTCTCCAGGTCGGTATAGACGACGCCCATAGCGGCGACTTCCTCACGGACATTATGGTAAACAAGCTCAGAGTCATACTGAGCACCTACACCGGCAAGAGACTCTCTCTCAGCTTGAGGAATACCCAGACGCTCAAAGGTGTTCTTGATGTCATCCGGAACATCGGACCACTTGGCACTCATGTTCGTTTTGGGACGGACATAGGTAACGATATTGTCCATGTTCAGACCGTCGATAGAGGGACCCCAGTCCTTCATAGGTGTCTTGTTATATACTTCCAGAGAATGGAGACGGAATTCTCTCATCCATTCCGGATCATTTTTCTCTTTGGATATCTTCTCAACGATGTCGGGAGTCAGACCTTCTTCCAGCTTGTAGAAGTTTTCTTCTGTTTCCTCATCCTTGAAGTCGTACAGACTGCGATTGATATCCTCGATCTGTGATTTATCTTTCATGTCAAATCCTTTAAGGGTGATAGATTAGCAGGTAGGAATGTACTTCTCGAAACCGTTCTCGTTGATGTCATCGATGATGGAAGCATCACCGCTCTTAACGATGGTACCATCGACCAGAACATGAGTGTAGTTGACCTTCAGAGCTTCCAGGATACGGGTAGAGTGGGTAATGATGATCAGAGAACGATCTCCCTGCTTCATGAACTCTTCGACACCCTGAGAAACAGTGCGGACCGCATCAACGTCCAGACCGGAGTCGGTCTCATCCAGGATAGCAAGCTTAGGCTGCAGAGTCAGAAGCTGAAGGATCTCAGCCTTCTTCTTCTCACCGCCGGAAAAACCAACGTTCAGATCACGATCCAGATACGCAGGATCCATCTGGAGCATACCCATATTGCTTTCCAGCTGTTTACGGAATTTCCACAGACGAACATGCTCACCGGTAATCTCCTCAGAGGCATTACGGATGAAATTGTTCAGAGAGATACCGGGAACTTCGATAGGATTCTGGAAAGACAGGAAAAGGCCTGCTTTAGCGCGCTTATCGGTGGTCTCATTGGTAATATCTTTACCGTCGAACTCGATGGTACCCTGATCGATGGTATAAGCAGGATTTCCCATGATGGCATTGCCAAGGGTAGACTTACCTGCACCATTGGGACCCATGAGAACATGGATCTCACCGGGATGAATATCAAGATCAACGCCATGAAGGATCTGCTCACCGTCGCTGACGCTGACGTGCAGATCGCGGATCTTAAGCAGTGGGTTGGACATACTTTACCTCCGTGGTATAAGTGTTTATGAGCATCTGTCTTCTTGATTTAACCGTAAAACACGATATGAAGGGGACAGATTTACTTTGAAGTGTGATAACATGCCCTTTTTAAGGACATACCTGTCTATTATACAGAAAAGAGCCTCTTCTTGCAAGGAAAGAAACCCTGTTTGTCTCAAAAACCTACAAAAATAGTGGGAATTTGAATAACTTATTTCCGCCTGATAGATGGAGCCTTGCGGGAAGTGTTTTTCTTGGTGTTTTTACGTACCGAAAAGCCAAAGGTTCCCAGTTTCTTTCCAAGAGCATAGTACTCTCCGTGAGAGTAGGTGATCAGATTGGCTTTCTGTAGCAGGAGTTTTCCTTTATCATCAAGCAGGGATTCATCCACATGGACAGAAACGACTTCAGCAAGGAACATATCGTGGGAGCCTAAAGGGATCACATCCTTTACCTTGCATTCCAGATTGACAGGAGATTCACCGATCAAGGGAGCCTTGACTACGGAAGGAGCTTCCTGGGTCAGGTGACAGGTCTCGAACTTGTCCAGATCCCTGCCGGAACGCACACCGACAAAATCCGTTGTCCTGACCAGAGCTTCCGTTGTCAGGTTGATCACGAATTCTCCGGTTTCCTTGATGATGGAATAGGAATGTCTTTCCGGACGGATCGATACATAGACCATCGCAGGGGAGGAGCATACGGTCCCTGTCCAGGCAGCAGTCAGAATGTTGCATTTATCTGAGTGCTCCGGATCATAGGTGCCGCAGCTGACCATCACTGCGGGTACGGGATAGAGCATATTACCGCCGCGCCATGTTTGTTTACTCATGTTTGTACTCCATATATACTTAGTCTTTCTATTCTACCACAAAGGGATGAAATGTGGTAGAATGGAAAAGTATCTTCCTTTCTGTGAAATGTGATGGAGAAAAGTATTGGAAACCCGTAATTATCAGCAAAATTCACTTGCCATACGGCATAAGGAATGATATAATATCTTTTGCGTGTCTTGGTCGGTAATCAAACACGTAAATACCATGAAAGAGGTGAACCCCAAATGAGAGAAGGAATTCATCCTAAGTACTACGAGTGCAAAGTAAAGTGCCACTGCGGCAACGAGTTCGTTGTTGGTTCTACTGTACCCGAGATCACTGTTGAAATCTGCTCCAAGTGCCATCCGTTCTACACCGGTCAGCAGAAGGCTGTTCAGGCACGTGGCCGTATTGAGAAGTTCAATCGTAAGTACAATATGGGAAAGTGATCCGAAAGGATCATTAATGATCCTTTCGGATCACTCGGTGTTTCTGCGAAACACCTGTAAGGTGGTCTTGAGAATAGGATCGACCATGTTTATGAAAAACCGGTTAGAGGTAACTCTGCCGGTTTTTTCATTATTACGCAGATGGGGTCAAAGCAAAAGTGTGCTACCCGGACCAGAGCATAATGCTTTGTCATCGGTAGCGTGTTCCTGAAATTAGTATCATATATAAAGGTAACAGCATGTCTAATCTTACAAAGACCGGCAGACCCAGAATCGGTGGTCAGGCGGTACTCGAAGGCGTCATGATGAATGGCGAGCATCACTATAGTGTTGCAGTGAGAAAGCAGGATGGCGAGATCTCCACAGAGATCTTTCCCTCCAAGTCCCTTACATCCAAGGGTGGGATCCTTGCGCTTCCGGTAATCCGCGGCGTGATCCGTTTTGTGGAGTCCATGGTGATCGGTGTTAAGACCCTGGAGTATTCTGCGGATTTTTATGCAGAAGAACCTGCCAAGGAAAAAGCAGCTGATAAAAAGGAAACCTGGTGGACGAAGCATGGGGATGATCTTACCATGGGCTTAACTCTGATCCTGGCTTTTTTACTGGCGATCGGTCTGTTTGTATTGATCCCCACGTTTTCTACGAAACTTCTTTATACATTTGTATTCAAGACGGAACATCATTATCTGATGGGATTGATCGAAGGTCTGATCCGATTGGTCATGTTTACCTTATATCTACTTCTGGTGTCCCGCATGAAAGATATCCAGAGAACCTTTGAATATCATGGAGCGGAGCATAAGGTCATCCAGACCTTTGAAGATGCGGCCGATCTGACGGTAGAGAATGTCAGAGAGAGAAGCCGCTTTAATAAGCGCTGCGGCACCAGCTTTCTGTTCATTGTCATGTTTATCAGTATCCTGGTGTTCTCTTTTATCCAGATTACGGATCTTATCCCCAGATTGTTAGCGCATCTGGCACTGATCCCTGTAATCGGCGGCGTATCCTATGAGATCCAGAGAATGAGCGCTAGAAAAGATTCCAAGCTTCTGAATGCCCTGGTGGCACCGGGACTGTGGATCCAGAAAATCACAACCAGAGAGCCTGATGATCAGGAGATCGAGGTAGCCATTGCTTCCGTTACCAAACTGATGGAGACAGAGCATCCGGAGTTTCTCTCATGACCTATAAGGAATTGTTCGATCATGGCTGTGAGATCCTGAAGGCTTCTGAAGTTCTGATCCTGGATGATGTGGATGTGCAGAGTGATGCCTGGTGGTTATTTGAAGCTGCTTGTCAAATGGATCGTCCTTCGTTCTTTGTGAGAAAAGAGCAGAGTGTGGATGAGGATAAGGCTCAGAAGTATCTGGAGATGATCCAAAGACGAACAGAGGGTGAGCCCGTTGCCTACATCTTAGGGGAATGGGAATTCATGGGCCTTCCGATTAAAGTTACTCCTGCTGTTTTGATCCCGAGACAGGATACAGAGACTTTGGTGGAGGCTGCGATGGAAAAAGCTGGCCGCATGATCAGAGAACAGGAAATGAAAGAGTTTCGGATCCTGGATATGTGTACCGGCAGCGGCTGTATCGTGATCAGTCTGGTATACTACTTGAAAAAGCAGTTTCCTGGTGTTTCTATCAAGGCGGATGCGGTGGACATTTCTATGGAAGCTTTAGAGGTTGCCAGACAGAATGCTCATTTGAATCAGGTGGATGTAGAGTTTATTCAGGGAGATATGTTCACATATCTGGATCCTGCTAAAAGACAATATGATATGATCGTCTCTAATCCTCCCTACATCGATGAATGGGAGATGCGAATGCTTCCATATGATGTTGGATACTATGAACCGGAGAATGCTCTGTTCGGTGGACCGAATGGCCTGTGGTTTTATGAGAAGTTGGCAGAAGAATCTTCTAAATATGTAACTGCAGGCGGCTCTCAGTTCTGGGAAATTGGTGAAGATCAGGCAAAAAAGGTTCGTAAACTGATCGAGAAAAATCAAGACTTGAAATACATACAATGCCTGAAGGACTACGGTGGCAATGACCGTGTCGTGGAGGTGGAAAGGAGGTAAGAAGCATGTTTGAATCCTTACAGGAAGTGCTGCATCGTTTTGATGAACTGGGAATCCGTCTGTCGGATCCCAAGGTGATTGCTGATTCCGATCAGTGGCAGCGATATATGAAGGAACATGCCAAGATGGAACCTGTTGTGACAGCGTACCGAAGTTATCTTACCACCTTGGAATCCATTGAAGAGATGGAGACCGTACTAAAAGAAGAGAGTGATCCTGAGCTCATAGAGATGGCAAAGGAAGAACTGGCCCAGGAAAAGGAACAGGAAGCTCTTCTGGAAAAGCAGCTGAAGCGTATGATGATCCCTGAAGATGAGGATGATGCAAGAAACATCTATATGGAGATCCGCGGTGCTGTTGGCGGTGAAGAGGCCGCTTTATTTGCCGGAGATCTGTTCCGTATGTATTCCCGCTATGCTGATCAGAAGGGCTGGAAGGTTCGCGTCACCAGTTATACAGAAAGTGACCTGGGCGGTATGAAGGAGATCGTCTTCCGTTTAGAGGGAAACGGCGTATATGGCAGAATGAAGTTTGAGAGCGGAGTCCACGTTGTCAAGCGTGTGCCTGTGACGGAATCAGGAGGACGACTGCATACCTCAACGGCAACCGTCGCTGTTTTGCCTGAAGCACAGGATGTGGAAGTCAATATCGATATGAATGATCTGAGAGTGGATGTGTATCGATCCTCCGGCCATGGCGGACAGTCAGTCAATACGACGGACTCTGCGGTACGTGTAACCCATATCCCTACGGGTATGGTCGTCATCTGCCAGGATGAGAAGAGCCAGCTGAAAAACAGAGATCAGGCGATCCGTGAACTGAAATCCAGATTGTTGATCATTGAAAAGGAAAAGGCTCAGAAAGAGCGCTCCGAGAATCGTCGTCTCCAGGTGGGAACGGCGGCAAGAAGTGAAAAGATCAGAACCTATCACTTCCCTCAGAGTAGAGTAAGTGACCATCGATTAGGATATACCTCTCACCGTGTCAATGAGATCATCGATGGAGATCTGGATGAGATCATCGACAGACTGATCGAAGTGGAGACAGAAGAGAAACTCTCGGAATTGGGACTGTAACGATCCATATAGAAAGAACAAGAGAATAGATGAAAAGAGCAGACAGGAGATTCCTTACAACAGGAAAACACCTGTCTGTTTTTGCGTTTTCGGAAGGAGCCGGGATACAAAAAGAACAGCGAAGGGGCATATAAGAAAGAGATTCGTCTCAATAGATAAAATATAAAATAGTGCGTTGTGCAATGTGCATAAAAAGTTGTAAATATTCATACGGAAACTTCACAACTTAACAATAATGTGATAGTATAAACAAAGATTAGTCTCAAATAATAGTGATTTGGGACGTTAAAGGAGGATCGACACATGAATGTGTATTCCGCGGAAAACATCCGTAACATTGTACTTCTTGGTCATGGCGGCGTAGGTAAGACCACTATTACCGAACAGATGGCTTATATTTCCGGTGCTACTACCCGTGTAGGTAAGGTAACCGATAAGAATACGATCAGTGACTTTGATGCTGAAGAGCAGAAGCGTGGTTTCTCTATCAATGCATCCGTAGTTCCGATCGAGTGGGTCAGCTCCGGCAAGCCCAATAAGATCAATCTCATCGATACTCCCGGTTTCTTTGATTTCGTTGGAGAAGTTACCCAGTCTATGCGTGCTGCAGGTGCTGCTGTTATCGTAGTATCCGCTAAGGCAGGTGTTCAGGTTGGTACCGAGCTGGCATGGGAAAAGTGTGAGGCTCAGGGACTTCCCCGTATTATCTTTGTTAACGGCATGGATGATCCCGAGGCTGACCTGAATAAGGTTATCGATCAGCTGAAGGAGAAGTTCGGTCAGGGTATCGCTCCTTTCCAGGTTCCTTTCAAGGAAGACGGAAAGTTTGCAGGATTCGTTAACGTTCCCAAGATGGGTGGCCGTCGTTTCGTCGGTGACCGTGTTGAGGATTGCCCCATTCCCGCAGGTATGGATGATGAGATCGCTCCCATCCGTGAGATCATTATGGAAGCAGCAGCTTCTACCGATGATGACCTGATGGAGAAGTACTTTGAAGAGGGTGAGCTTTCCGAGGAGGAAATCCTTCCCGCTCTGCAGAAGGGTATCGCCGAGGGTTCTGTTGTTCCTGTTATGTGCGGTAGCGCTGTCAACGGCATGGGTATCGGTGTCCTGATGAGCTCCATCTGCAGCTACATGCCCAATCCTTATGTTGCTAACCCCAAGCAGGATGGTCTGAATGTTCTTGGTGAGCATGTCGTTATCAACATGGACGAAGATGCACCCTTCAGTGCTTTTGTTTTCAAGACCAGCGTCGATCCTTTCTTCGGAAAGATCTCCTATCTGAAGGTTACCTCCGGCTGCCTGAAGACCAATGCTACTGTATATGCAGCAGCTAAGGACCTGGAGATCCGTGCAGGTAAGGTATATGTTATGCGCGGTAAAGAGCAGATCGAAGTTCCTCAGCTGAAGGCTGGTGATATCGGTGTTCTGACCAAGCTGAACGATGTCAATACCGGTGACACTCTTTCTTCCAAGGAACTGCCTGTTACCTTCCCGCCCGTTGGCTTTGCTCCTTCTCAGATGTGCATGGCTATCTCTCCCAAGAACCAGGGCGATGATGATAAGATGAACGCAGCACTTTCCCGTATCGCAGAAGAAGATCCTACCATCCGTATCGTCAATGACAGCGAGATGAAGCAGGAGCTGATCTATGGTAAGGGCGAGCAGCATCTGGATGTTACCGTTGCTAAGCTGAAGAATAAGTTCAAGGTTGAAGTTAACCTTTCCAAGCCTAAGGTTTCCTATCGTGAGACTATCCGTGGTCGTTTCGAGATCCGCAGCAAGTATAAGAAGCAGTCCGGTGGACATGGTCAGTACGGTGATGTCAATATCGTATTCGAGCCCTCCGGAGATATGACCAAGCCCTACGTGTTCGCAGAGCAGGTATTCGGTGGTGCTGTTCCCAAGAACTACTTCCCCGCAGTTGAGAAGGGTATCCAGGAGAGCGTTGTTGAGGGTGTTCTGGCAGGCTATCCCATGATCGGTCTGAAGGCAACTCTGACCGATGGTTCCTACCATCCCGTTGACTCCTCCGAAATGGCATTCAAGACCGCTGCATCCATGGCTTATAAGGATGGTGTTCCGAAGGCTAAGCCTGTTATCCTTGAGCCCATTGCCAACGTTAAGGTTTGGGTCGATGAGTCCTACATGGGCGATATCATGGGTGACATGAACAAGCGTCGTGGCCGTGTACTTGGTATGGAGCGTCAGGGCAACAAGCAGCTCATCGAGTGTGAAGTTCCCATGTCCGAGATGTTCACATACACCGCTGATCTTCGTTCCATGACTCAGGGTCGTGGTACCTTCGTACAGACCTTTGATCGTTACGAGCAGACCACTCCTGACGTTCAGGCTAAGATCATCGAGGAAGCTAACAAGGCTAAGGCTTGATCCTAAAAACTGAATATATCAGAATATAATAAGCTGCCGCAGAGAAGAGAAATCCGATCTGCGGCAGTTTTTTGCTGAAATTACATTTCCATTTGATTAGAACCGTAGTATAATGAACATGCTTCTTTAAATGATTTTAATAAGGGGAGCGGAAAGTCAGATAAAATGGAATTTTCAAATAGATTTCTGAATTTTCTGTTAGGGTTTCGGAGGGAAAAAGATCCCGGTGATACGGATACCCTTGCAGATATGTATAAAAAGGTTCTGATCATTGCCTGGCCGGCAGCCCTGGAGGGACTGTTGCTGACCTTGATGAATTCCTTCGATACCATGATGGTAGGTAAACTGGGCAGTGCAGCCATTACCTCGGTCGGTCTTTGTGCGCAGCCGAGAATGATCATGCTGCTCCTGGCTCAGTCTCTTTGTGCCGGAACTACCGCCGTTGTTGCAAGACGAAAGGGTGAGAACAGACAGGATGCTGCGGTTTCTGTTATGAAACAGTCTCTGGTCGTTATTACGGTGCTTGGTGTCCTGATGACAGTGCTTGGATCACTTCTTGCGTCTCCCTTGCTGAAACTGGCAGGTGCCAATGAGGAAACGCTTCAGGGTGGTATCGAATACTTCCGCTGCATTTCTCTGGCATTTATTCCTAATTGCTGGGCTCTTTGTATCTGTGCCGCTATGCGTGGTATAGGAAAGACCCGTATTACCATGGTCGTTAACATGGTAGCCAATGCGGTCAATGTGTTCTTAAACTACTGTCTGATCCTTGGACATTTCGGTTTCCCTGCTTTGGGAGTACGAGGAGCCGGCATGGCGACCGCCATCGGTACCTGTACTTCCAGTGTGATCGCTATCTATGTGGTCCTTCGAAAGGGTGGTTATCTTTCCCTCAGACCCTTTACCGGATTCCGGTTTGATAAAGAGACTCTTAATTCCCTGGTTATGGTCGGTTCCGGTACCATTGCGGAATCGGTTTTCATGCGTATCGGATTTCTGATCAACGGAAAACTGATCGCCGGTATTTCCACAGCTGCTTATGCGACCAACCAGATCGTACAGCAGGTCAGCTCTCTGACCTTTACCCTGGGTGACGGCGTATCTTCAGCCTGTACGGCACTTGTTGGTCAGTCTCTGGGAGCTAAGACAAAGAAAAAGGCTATGTCCTATGTAAAGGTAGGACAGAGGATCTCGATCTTTATGTCCGCGGCCATCATCATTTTTGCCTTCTTTGGACGCCATTGGCTGCCCACACTGTTCTCTGAAGAGCAGGAAGTATTGTATGCTTCCAGCATCTGTTTCCTGGTCCTTCTGGTAGGCATCTATCCTCAGAATATGCGTGTCATGATAGCAGGATGCTTAAGAGGTGCAGGCGATGTCCGCTATGTCGCTCTGGTATCTTTGATATCCGTAGCGATCCTGCGTCCTACTTTGACCTGGTTCTTCTCTTATCCCATGAATGCCTGGTTCCCCGGAATGATGTTCGGATATCTGGGTGCCTGGATCTCTTTTGATGTGGATGCCATCGTCAGATGGCTGATGCTGCAGGTAAGAGTCAATAAGGGTAAATGGGTCGATATTAAATTGTAAAAAATACAGTCGCAAGTAGTTGGTTCATCGGATGAACTCTGCTGCGACTGTATTTTTTAGTTAAAAATCCTGGGATTCTGCAACCGGTAATCGTGAGGTGTCATGCCCGTATGTTTGGAAAATACAGAGGCAAAGTGGCTTCCGGAACTGAAATGTAACTGATCAGCGATGACAGAAATGGATTGGTTTGTAAAGAGAAGATATGGTGCTGATTGTAATCCAAAGTTCCAGAGCAGTAAGCCTTCTCAGGGTGATTATTCGGAACAGTATCAGTGTGTATATCATGAGTATATTCTTGACTGCATCGAGCGTCATCCCTGGCTGTGGGCAACTCATTGCTGGAATATGTTTGACTTTGGTGCTGATGGGCGTGATGAAGGCGGTGCACATGGCCTGAATCAGAAGGGATTGATCTCTATTGACCGAAAACTGAAGAAAGACGCATTTTACCTCTACAAGGCAGCATGGAACAAAAATGACCTTTTCGTTCATCTGTGCGGAAGCCGTTACAAGGAAAGAGCAAAAGAGACCACTGGAAGGCGAGCACGTACTGGAGGCGAAAGCAGGTGAGTGTACCGACAAGATGACGATCTGTAAAGTGGATCACTCCAATGCCTCTTATCGTTTCGGAAACAGTGGTGCGGTTGCCAACTGGTTTGATGAAGAGGGATTTGATTCCTCTTGCTTTTCTATCAGGGACAGCTTCGATCTAAAGCAGGCAGGTGATGCGATCCCTCAGGAAGTGATCAAGGGAATCAATGATAAGCTGCAAAAGATCAGGAAATAAGCGTTTTTTGAGTATATGAAAATCCCGCGGAGAGCCGCGGGATTTTTTGGGGGTTATAGGTAAAAATTATTTGTCTTTCTCAACAAACTGAGAATTGATCTTCTGGATTGCACGTGGGAGAGCATCCTTGGAATTCTTCCAGGGTTCCTTCGCGAAACGATAATCAAATTTCTTGGTGAACCATTCCACATCATCTTCCAGAGTCTTCAGGTTTTCATCTTCCATCTGGGCAAGCTTTGCGCGAAAATCTTCTGCCTCGGCATTACCAAGTTCATTGGCACAGATATCATAGATCATCATAAAGTGATCCAGACAGTATCCTTTATTAGAGAATACCTGCTCTTTGAAACCGGGTTCCTTCTTATACAGAGTGAAGAAAGCTTTGATATATCTCTCGAAAGTGCTTTCGGCACGATTGCATACATAGCAGCTCTTCTTGAACTCGCGACGGTATGCTTCCAGATCGCTCAGAGAATCATCTTTCTTGGCGAAGAGCTTCTTCTTAGCAGAAGCACTCTTCAAAAGACTGTTGATGGTCTCATGCTGAGCTTTCAACTGGGAGTGGAGCATCAGTCCGATGCCAAGGGAATTACCTTCCTTATATAAACGCTCCATATGGCGCTGGCAAAAACCAAGACGATTGGTCTCGCCGCGGACATCGACTTCCATGTAGGAAGGAGAGAGGACGTATTCTACCGTTGTATCCTCGAGTTTCTTCTGCATGCTGCAGAAAGGACATTCACCGGGATCGTTAAATGCATCATGTACAGGAATGGTATAGATCTGTTCTTTCATGCCAGGACTCCTTGATTGATTCTCAGTATGTCCTATTATGTTCCAGCCCTGTTTTTTTGTCAATACAACTTGAAAACAGGGGAGGGAATGCCTATAATAAATCCATATGATGCCTATTTATGGTATCATGATAATTATGTCTATTTACAGGAAAGGGGAAATACTCCATGAGTGCATTTCTTGACAATGTAAAGGCTCGTGCAAGAGCCAACAAAAAGACCATCGTTCTTCCCGAATCTATGGATCGTCGTACCTTTGAGGCTGCTGCCGTTGTTCTGAAGGAAGACCTGGCTAATCTGGTTATTATCGGAAGCCCTGAGGAAGTGGCTGCTAACAGCGAAGGTCTGGATGTTTCCGCTGCTACTTATATCGATCCCGCTACCAGCGAGAAGACTGCAGTATACACTGAGCAGCTCTACGAGATGCGTAAGGCTAAGGGAATGACTCCTGAGCAGGCTAAGACCCTCCTGACCACCGATTATATGTACTTCGCATGTATGATGGTTAAGAACGGCGAGGCTGACGGTGTTGTATCCGGTGCTTGCCATTCTACCGCTAATACTCTGCGTCCCTCTCTGCAGATCATCAAGACTGCACCCGGAACCAAGCTGGTTTCCACCTTCTTTGTTATGGTCGTTCCGAACTGTGACCTTGGTGAGAACGGAACCTTCGTATTCAGTGATTGTGGTCTGAACCAGAACCCCAATCCTGAAGAGCTGGCTGCTATCGCAGGTTCTTCTGCTAAGTCCTTCGAGATGCTGGTTGGAGCAGAGCCCAGAGTTGCTATGCTTTCCCATTCTTCCATGGGCAGCGCAAAGCATGCTGATGTTGACAAGGTTGTTGAGGCTACCCGTATCGCTAAGGAACAGTATCCTGAACTGAAGCTGGATGGTGAGCTCCAGGCTGATGCAGCTATGGTTGCTTCCGTTGGTGCTTCCAAGGCTCCTAACTCTGACGTTGCCGGTAAGGCAAACGTTCTGATTTTCCCCGATCTGGATGCAGGTAATATCGGCTACAAGCTGGTTCAGCGTCTGGCTAAGGCTGAGGCTTATGGTCCCATGTGCCAGGGTATCGCAGCTCCCATCAATGATCTGTCCCGTGGATGTTCCTCTGAGGATATCGTTGGTGTTATCGCTATCACCGCTGTTCAGGCTCAGGCTAAATAAAAGCGTGAAAGCGTGACATCTAATTTACTTGTAAGGGATGATAGCGTGTCACGCATGAATTGCAGCAAAGCTGCAATTCTGAAGGTTATATCCGAAAGGAATTTATTTGTTGTTTCGCGTAGGATATATATTACTCAGTAAATAAATTTAAGGAGATATAGAATGTCTAAGATTCTTGTTATCAACTGTGGTTCTTCTTCTCTGAAGTACCAGCTGATCGACATGGAGACTGAGGCGCTTCTTGCAAAGGGACTTTGCGAGCGTATCGGTATTGAAGGCTCCATGCTGACCCACAAGCCCACCGGCAAGGACAACTACGAGGACGCTTCCTATGTTGCTGACCATCAGGTAGCAGTAGAGAAGGTTCTGGCTGCTCTGGTTGATCCTGAGCATGGTGTTATCGACTCTGTTGATGAGATCACTGCTATCGGACATCGTGTCCTGCACGCAGGTACCTCTTATAGCGATCCGGTCGTTGTCGATGAGGATGTTAAGAAGGTTATCCGTGAGTGTTTCGACCTTGGCCCTCTGCACAATCCTCCGAACCTTATCGGTATCGAGGCTGCTGAGAAGGCTATGCCCGGCAAGCCCAATGTCGCTGTATTTGATACCGGTTTCGGTATGAGCATGCCCGAGAAGGCATACACCTATGCGATTCCTCATGAGTATCAGGTTAAGTATGGTGTTCGTCGTTAAGGTTTCCACGGAACTTCTCACAAGTTTGTTTCCGGCGAAGCTCTGAAGTTCCTTGGCCTGGATCCTGAGAAGGGTAAGGTCATCGTTTGCCATCTGGGTAACGGTTCTTCCGTATCCGCATCCATCGGTGGTAAGTGCGTGGATACTTCCATGGGTCTGACTCCTCTGGAAGGTCTTGTCATGGGAACCAGATCCGGTGATGTTGATCCTGCTGTCCTTCAGTTCATCATGAACCACGAAGGTCTGGACATCAACCAGATGCTGAACATCCTGAACAAGAAGTCCGGATATCTTGGAATGACCGATGGTCTGTCTTCTGATAACCGTGACGTTACTGCAGCTGCTAAGGAAGGAAATCATCTGGCACAGGTTGCTATCGATACCTGCCGTTATCGTGTTGCTA
Organism: Bianqueaceae bacterium; assembly: GCA_045642205.1. GTDB lineage: Bacteria > Bacillota > Clostridia > Lachnospirales > Bianqueaceae > RUG760. The sequence continues at coordinate 16,773 of JAZUIK010000063.1, read as the reverse complement.
AGTACATCGGTGCTTATACTGCTGCTATGAATGGTGTCGATGCTATCGTATTTACCGGTGGTATCGGTGAGAACGATGTCGAGTTCCGTGAGGCTGTATGCAGCTATCTTGGATATCTTGGTGTTAAGCTGGATGATGAAGCTAAGAAGATCCGCGGAGATCGTGGTGTTATGACCACCGCTGATTCCAAGGTCATCGTTGCTATGATCCCCACCAACGAGGAGCTGGCAATCGCTCGTGAGACCAAGGCTCTGACTGAGTAATTACTTCTACCAGATAAGATCCGGGTCCTGTGCCTTAAAACACGGGACCTGGTGAATTTTATTGTTGACAAGAGAGATCTGTCAGCGTATAATTGAAAGAGTGACAAAAAGGGAGGTATCGTATGCTGTCGTATTCTGTTAAGCAATTGCTTCAAGATCCCAGCCTGCGGATTCCCGTAGAAACGATCCTTGAGCCTGAAATGGTAAAGGTAGGAGAGGAAACTTATCCTTGCCTTGAGCCCTGGAAGGTGAAGGGGGAACTGGTTAATGTCAGCGGAGAAGCGATTCTCTTTGAAGGCAGCGTTTCCACCAGCATTCAGATGCGATGTGCGAGATGCAACGAACCGGTCATTGTTCCTATGGATGTCACTATCCATCAGCGTTTCATCAAGGAGGGCTCGGAGAACGATGTTCCCGAGGAAGATTTCGATTATCTCTTCATTGAGAATGATCGAGTCGATCTTGACGATACCATCCTCTATGAAGTGCAGCTTGGAGTTCCCATGAGAGTTTTCTGTAAAGAGGACTGCAAGGGATTATGCCCAATATGCGGCAAGAATCTGAATGTTGATTCTTGTAACTGCCAGGAGGACGATTCGGATCCTCGGTGGGATGCGCTGAAGGATTTATTTTCCGAATAACATCACGTTTGATAAGGACGTGGATCTTACAAATAGGAGGTGTAATCATGGGTGCAATCGGACCGAAACACAGAACTTCCAAGGCTCGTCGTGACAAGAGAAGAACCGCTAACTATAAGCTGGCAGTTCCCAGCCTTGCAAAATGCAGCAAGTGCGGCGCGTTAATTATGCCTCACCGCGTTTGCCCTAACTGTGGAACCTACAACAAGAGACAGGTCGTCACTGTTGAGGAGGATTAATTTAATCCAACAGGAGATCAGAGAGTCGAAAGACTCTCTTTTTTCTTTCAAAATAAAAATAGGAATTATTCCTAAAATGATGTTGACATATGGCAGACCTAGTGGTATATTAATATCAAGAATGATTCCTATGTTTGAGAAAGGAAATCCCGATGCTAAAATTCAGTAAGCAGCGAGAATGCATCCGGCAGAATCTTCTGCAACGGTGTGATCATCCGACAGCGGAAATGGTCTATCAGGATGTAAAGCAAGCTCTTCCGAATATCAGTCTGGGTACGGTTTATAGAAACCTGATCCTACTGACGGAGAGAGGAGAGATCCTGAAACTATCCATGCCGGATGGACCGGATCGATTTGATGGCAATGTTTGTCCTCATGTACATTTCCTGTGTAAGGAATGCGGTGAACTGTCAGATCTGTTTGTAGCGGAACCTGAATCTGTTTTCCAACAGATAGTCCCCGGATTCAAGGGTGAGGTTCACAGTGGTGCGATCCAGCTGTTTGGACTGTGCGAGGAATGTCTTGCTCATAGTGATCAGAAAGTAAATTAATTATCTAATTAGGAGGATTTTATCATGGCAAAGTATGTATGCCCCGTTTGCGGTTATGTTTATGAAGGTGAAGCCGTTCCCGAAGGATTCAAGTGCCCCGTTTGTAAGGTGGATGGCAGCAAGTTCAAGAAGATGGAAGAAGGCGCTGCGCTGGCTGCTGAGCATGTATTTGGTATTGGAACCAAGCTGGATAACTGCTCTCCCGAAGATAAGGAATATATCATGGAGCAGCTGAAAGCTAATTTCACCGGTGAGTGTTCTGAGGTTGGTATGTATCTGTGCATGGCTCGTGTTGCTGCACGTGAAGGATATCCCGAGATTGCTCTGTACTGGGAAAAGGCTGCTTACGAAGAAGCTGAGCATGCTGCTAAGTTTGCAGAGCTGCTTGGAAGTGCTCTCGAGCCCAATATGACCGATTCCACCAAGAAGAATCTGGCATGGAGAGTTGACTGTGAGTATGGTGCAACTCAGGGCAAGTTTGATCTGGCTCTTTGTGCAAAGAAGAACGGTCTGGATGAGATCCATGACACCGTTCATGAGATGGCACGTGACGAGGCTCGCCACGGCAGAGCTCTGGAAGGTCTTCTTAAGAGATACTTTGGCTAAGAACAAATAACCAAAGAAAGTTGATCTATAACGGAGTGGGAAGAGGAGAGTGCCTGTCAAGGGAGGATCCTCTTCCTTCTTTTTCTATAGAAATGAAGGTTACCCTGCATAAAAACGATTGATGGAGAATTCAGTAAAGATGTATAATGATGCACTTTCTGAATGGAAACTTTTAAAATAAAAAGCGAAAATGCATCAGAAGCCGCATAAACAAGAGAGATAATTAATTAAAGAAGTTTTAATAAACGACAGATTTGTTTGGGCTTTGTGCATATTATCGAACAATTCTTGGTGGATGTTTTGTACCTTGTTCAATTTGTAGAAATTGCATAATGAAAAATATTTCCGTTTGAATTATACGGGAAAAATTTGTATAATACTCGATTGACGGATTGTTTCAGGTTGCATTATTCGACAATCCAGTGCGCATTCTGTAGAGAATCAGAGAGGGAAATGCATTTTTATGCAGGAGTTCCTGCAAGACTGATCCTGTACAGAGTGCACAGTGGCGAAGGCTTTTTGTTATGGAACATCATTGCTAAAAACCTTCACTTTCAAGATGCACGCGAAAAGTCCGTATAAAATCCAATAAGGAGGAAAAAAATGAAAAAGTTTTTGGCTGTCCTGCTTGCTGCACTCATGGTCCTTTCTGTAATGACCGGATGCTCCAAGACTGAAGAGACAAACACTGATTCTACTGGCACCACCACTACCGAGACCACTTCTACCACCACCACCGATGATGGCGAAGCTGTTGACGTAGAGAATGCTGAATTCGTTCAGTTCCAGACCGAGTTCACCATGGATGATGTCACCACCGCAAAGGCCGAAGTTGGCGGCGGTGAAGTTGGCTACAACGTTTACAAAGGCGTTGCAGGCAAGGATTACACTGATGAAGGTGAGTACACCTACCACGATTACCTTGGTGGTACCACCGGTATGAACTGGAGCCCCATGAGCTGGGAGACCGCTGATGATAGTTCTGTTCTGGACTACATCTCCCAGGGTTACTATGGTTTTGCTCTTAACGACACCCTGAACGGATGGGCTGTTACCCTTGAGATGGCAGCTGCACTTCCCGAGGATGTTACCGCTGACTATGTTGGTCAGTACGGCATCGAGGCTGGTGACACCGCTAAGGCTTGGAAGATCGCTCTGAAGGAAGGTCTGTGCTTCGATGACGGAACTCCCATCGACGCAGCTCTGATCGAGTACTCCGCTAAGGAGCTTCTGGATCCTCTGATGAAGAACCGTCGTGCAGACTCTCTGTACGCTGGTGAGTTCACCATCGTTAATGCAAAGAACTACTTCTATGCAGGTGCTGCATCCTACACCACTCTTGGTGAGCTTGGCTACGGCTCTGTTGCTGAGTACATTGCAGACGGCGGAAACGCTGCTGATGTTGTTGTTGACTGTCATGGTTTCTGGGGCGCTGCTGGTTACACCGATGCTGAAGGCAACGAGTGTGCTCAGTATGTTTCCATCGAGGATGAGACCGTATACGGCGAGTCCGTTGACGATCCTTTCTCCGGAAAGAGCCTGTACGATGACTACTTTGCTGAGGGTGCTGATTACGAGGCATATGGCGCTGACTACTGTGCAGTTGCTGTAACTACCGAGGCTGCTACCTGGGATGAGGTTGGTATCTTCGCTACCGATGACAACGCAATTGTCTTCGTTACCGTTGCTCCTATCTCCGATCCTAACTACTATGTTCCCTACTACCTGTCTTCCTCTTACGTTGTTAACCCCACCAAGTGGGAGAGCCTGAAGAGATACTTCAACGCTAACGGTGATGAGGTTGCTGCAGGTGCTGCTGATTGTGTCAACGTTACTACCACTTACTGTACTGATGTTGAGACTTCCACCTCTTATGGTCCTTACAAGGTAACCTACTTCGAGATGGATAAGCAGATCACCATGTCTCGTAACGAAGCATGGGCTGGTTACTCTGATGGAATGCACGAAGGCCAGTATCAGGCTGACAACATTGTTTACAATGTTATCGTTCAGCATGAGACCGCTATGCTTGAGTTCCTGTCCGGTAACATTGAGGCAGTTGCTCTGCAGCAGGCTGATATGGCTAACTACGGAACCAGCGCATACATCAACTACACTCCTCAGTCCTACACCACCAAGCTTACCTGGAACACTGATCCTGTGAAGACTGCTGAGCGTGGTACTCAGATCATGACCAACCTGAACTTCCGTAAGGGATTTGCATTTGCAATCGATCGTCAGACCTTTGCAAGTTCTTACACCACCGGTACCGCAGGTTACGGTATGCTGAACTACATGTACGTTTACGATCCCTTCACCGGTGCTACCTATCGTGACACCGATGCTGCTAAGGCTGCTATCTGTGCTGTATACGAGCTGGATATTGAAGATTATGATGATCTTGACGAAGCTTACGATGCAGTAACCGGTTACGATATGTCCATCGCTCAGGCTTGCATGGCTCAGGCTTATGCTGAGTGCAAGGCAGAGGGTATCTACAATGACGAGAACGTTACTCTTGTTATCCGTGTATACAACTCTGATGACATCTATGTTCAGATGTTCAACTTCCTGAAGGATGCTCTTGAGTCCGCATGCGCAGGCACCGGATTCGAAGGCAAGGTTACCATGGAAATGGTTGCTGATGCTGACTACTATGAGACCAACTACTCTGGTGCTGCAGATATGATCTTCACCACCTGGGGCGGTTCTTCTTACTCTCCCTACACCACTCTGTACGAGTGCTACTGTGACGGCGCTGACGGTTCCGGAAACCAGATGGAGTACGGTTTTGATACCAACACCATCATGATCAACATCAACATTGATGGTAAGGACTTCACCGCTTCTCTGCATGACTGGGCTCTGTGGATCGACTCCGCTGATGCTGTCATCACTTCCAACGATGGATCCATGACTCTGGCTTCCTTCGGTGACTATGATGGAGCTACCCGTGCACAGCTGTTTGCAGACCTTGAGTATGCTTACCTTGCTAACTTTGCTACCACTCCCATCTACTACAGAACTTCTGCTTCTCTGCTTTCTCAGAAGGTAAACAATGCAGTTGATCAGTATGTTGACCTTGTTGGTTTTGGTGGAGTTCAGTTCATGACCTTCAACTACACCGACGCTGAGTGGGAGACCGTAAAGGGTAACCTGACCTATTAATCTTTCGGATCTGATCCATAAAGATTTATGAGTAGAGTAGAGCATATGCTTCACTTTACTTAAAACATACGATCGATCAGGGACTTTCACCAGTCCCTGGTCGATTTATGTTAATTGTTGAAATGAATTTTGTCTTTGGGCATCGTTAAGTAAAAATAATAGAAGAAACAGAAAGGAGGCTACGTAATGAGATCGAACTCCGGTTATATGATCAAATACGTTGCAAAACGACTCCTCCTGATGGTCTTTACATTCTTTGTTATCGCAACCATTTGCTTCGTTCTGATCAAGCTCCTGCCGCTTCCTGCGATCAAGGAGATGGGACGAGATGTTGAGATCATCCTTAAGCGCCGTGAGGCTATGGGTTACAATCAGCCCATTATGGTTCAGTACGTTCGATACTGGAGCCATGTATTCAAGGGAGACCTTGGACTTGGTGAGCAGATCTATACAGGTCAGGAAGTCACCAAGGTTATTTTCCAGAAGATTCCTTACACGATCGTAGTTAATCTTTATTCGATTTTGATGGCAATTCCGTTGGGATTATCTCTGGGTATCTATGCTGCTCTCAAAAAGAACAAGTGGCAGGATTCTCTGATCTCTACGGCTGTTATGATATGTATTTCTGTACCCAGCTATGTATATGCATTCCTGGTACAGTACTTTATTTGCTATAAGACGGGTTGGTTCCCTCTGACTGCATCTTCCCGTGAGGGTGTCAGCTTCTTCAGCTGGCAGATGTTTGTCTCCATGTTCCCCGCAGTCCTGTCTCTGGCTTTTGGTACCGTTGCTGCTCTTTGTCGATTCTCTCGTGCAGAGCTTTCTGAGGTGCTGACCGGTGACTATATGCTGTTGGCCAGAACCAAGGGTCTGACTAAGGCACAGTCCATCACCCGTCATGCCATGAAGCTCGCAATGGTTCCCATTCTGCCTATGCTTCTTGGTGAGTTTATCGGTATCCTTGGTGGTTCTCTGGTTATTGAGAATATCTTTGCGATCCCCGGTATTGGTAATCTGTTTGTTACGTCCATTAACCTTCGTGACTACAACTTCTATATGGCATTGACTCTGTTCTATACCTTGATCGACCTTGTAGCTGCACTGGTTATCGACCTGAGTTATGGTTTCATTGATCCTCGAATCAAGATGGGAGCGAAGTAATTATGAGTAACTTAAATATGAATAATCTCCCTGAGATCGATAAGAGCTTACTGACTCCTGCAAAGCGAGAGGGTAAGATCTCGGATAAGAAATTGGAAACCAAAGCTCTTGGTTATTTTGCAGATGCGTTCAAGCGTTTCCGTAAGAACAAGTCTTCTATGGTAGCAGCGATCATTATTATCCTGTTGCTGCTGTTCTCCATCCTTGTTCCCTTTGTTTCTCCGTATGATGTAACCTTCCGTGATGGTTACTACAAGACTTGTCTGCCTAGGTGTGAGGCTTTCGCATGGGCCGGCTGGGATGGATGCGGAAAGCAGACCGAATCTCAGGCTGGATATGACTATTACAGTTCAATCGGCTATGAGCTGGATGATCCTTCTGTTGAAAAGGTATACGGTTCCTTCATCGATGAGAATACCGGAAAGTCTTATTACAACCTGTATGTCAATTCCTATAAGAAGGTCGGATTTGTTTATTGCGATCTTTCTGAGGACGAGTATATTGCTCTGAAGGATTATCAGAACCAGACCGGAATCCAGGTCATCTATCCTATGCCTGCAAATTACAAGATGGACTACATGTCTGTCTCCAATGGTGCAAACCTTTGGTATGAGCTGGCAGATGAGTCTGCAACCACTTCCGGTGAATCTGCTCATCATGATGAAAATGGTAATCCCATCTTCGTTCCTAAGTACAAGATGTCTGAGAAGGAGAATGCGGCTAAGTACGATTCTCTGAAGCTTTCTTCTGATACCGGTGCAGATGGACTTTGGTACTGCTATGCTGTTAAGAATCAGACCGGTTACAAGGTACGTGTTCTGTACAGCGAGTACTATAACTACAAGAATGGCACCTATGCCTCCTTCCTGTTTGGTTCCAACCAGCATGGTCAGGACATCTTCGTATGTCTGGCAATCGGTGCAAGACTGTCCTTCATTCTTGCTATTTCTGTTTCCATCATTAACTTCATCATTGGTATCATCTATGGTTCCATTGAAGGTTACTATGGTGGTCTTGCCGATCTGATCATGGAGCGTGTTTCTGATGTCCTGAACTCTGTTCCCTTCATCGTTGTTGCTACACTGTTCCAGCTGCATCTGGCTCAGAAGGTAGGTCCTTTGGTTTCCCTGTTGTTTGCATTCGTTGCAACCGGTTGGCTGGGTATCGCTTATCGTGTACGTACTCAGTTCTATCGTTTTAAGAATCAGGAGTATATCCTGGCAGCAAGAACCCTGGGTGCAAGAGACGGTCGTCTGATCTTCCGTCATATCCTGCCTAACTCTCTGGGAACCATTATCACCGGTACGATCCTTATCATCCCCGGTGTCATCTTCTCCGAGTCTATGCTGTCCTATCTGGGTATTATCTCTCTGGAGACCTCTGGTCTGACTTCCATTGGTACCATGCTGTCCAATGGTCAGAGCTGTATTTCTACCTTCCCCCATATCATCGCGTTCCCCGCAGCTTTTATTGCTCTGCTGGAGATCTCGTTCAACCTGTTCGGTAACGGACTGCGTGATGCGTTCAACCCGACACTGAGAGGATCGGAGGAATAAGCCATGGCAAATAGTATTCTTGAAGTTAAAAACCTGAAGGTTTCCTTCCGTACCAACGGAGGAACCGTTAAGGCAGTTCGTGATATCTCTTTTAACCTGGAGAAGGGTAAGACCCTGGCCATCGTAGGTGAATCCGGTTCCGGTAAGTCCGTAACCAGTAAGTCTATCCTTGGTATTTCCGCCGGTAACTCCATTCTGGAGGGCGGTGAGATCCTGTATGATGGTAAGGATCTGCTGCGCATTTCCGAAGAAGAAATGTGTACGATCCGTGGTGACAAGATCTCTATGATCTTCCAGGATCCTCTGTCTGCTCTGAACCCCATCGTTAAGATCGGTCGTCAGATCACCGAGGCTATGCTTCTGAAGAATAAGGCAAGCCGTAAGAATGCTACCAAAGAGTACAAGACTCTGCTGGCAGAACTTAAGAAGGCTACCCATGGTGCCTGCATAGATACCGGAAAGTCTGCTGCAAATGTTGACTCTCTGGTTGATACTTTTGAAAAGGTTTCTACCGAGTCCATTAAGATCCTTGTTCCTTATAATGCAGCTCGTACCGCTGCGGAGGATGCGGATTCTCATCTGAAGGATCTGATCTTCAACGTAGAGAACAAACAGAAGATCGATGTGAAGGCTTCTCTTGGTGCCATTACCAAGACCATGAAGAAGATCAAAAATGTTCTTCTGACTCAGTATGAGGCACGTCTGGACGCTTCTATCAAAGCGCTGGAAGATGCAAAGAGCTCGTACACGGAGCATAAGGAGAATGATGTTATCGTTCTCGGTTCTGATCTGAAGGCAATCCTGGATACCGCACAGGTACTTCTGGATGAGATCAACGCTGCACCTGTTCCTGACTTCTTTAATGTTGCTTACTGCAAGCTGCATAGCAATGTGGGTGAAATCGACCTGCATGATATGGAGAAGGCAAATGTTCAGTTTGAAGAGTACACCAATGCCCACTTCATGAACGAGTTCCGTGAAATGGTTAAGGACGGTATCGTCTATGCCAACAAGATCTCTCATGACAAGAAAGTAGAAGCTTCCCCGCTGGTTGATGAGGCAAAGGCATACTTTGAAGAGCAGGAGTTCACTCAGGCTGAAGCAATGAAGAAGGTTGGTGCAGTCTGCGATAAAGTAGAAGATGCTATCAATCGTCTGGATATCGTTAAGGACTCTGTTGCATACACCCTTCGTTCTTCTTTGACCGCTTCTATCCAGAAGTACTTCATCTATACGAAGCGCAATCCTAAGGAAGAAGCTCGTTATGCTCGTCAGACTGCAAAGATCGAGCGTCTTGAACAGAAAGGAAAGACCGTTGATTATAAGGTCGTTCCTAAGGATGTGATCGAGCTGAGTGAGCTGCGAGCTGAGATCGTTAAGGTTCTTACCAATATGCAGGCTAACTACGAGTATCGTATCAATGCTGTTGGTGAAGTCGATCTTGATAAGGAATGTGATGACATCATTGCATTCTTCAAGCAGAAGGCATTTAACTCTGTATATAAGATCACCAAGGAGATGGCTCGTGAGCGTGCTATCAAGTTGATGGAGGAAGTCGGTATTCCGGAAGCTCGTCTTCGTTACTACCAGTATCCCTTCGAGTTCTCCGGCGGTATGAGACAGCGTATCGTTATCGCCATTGCGCTGGCTGCAGATCCTGATATTCTGATCTGTGATGAGCCTACCACTGCACTGGATGTAACCATTCAGTCTCAGATCCTCGAACTGATCAACCGTCTGAAGGAAGAGCGTGGTCTGTCCATTATCTTCATTACCCATGACCTGGGTGTTGTTGCTAACATGGCCGATGATATCGCTGTTATGTATGCCGGTAAGATCGTTGAATATGGTACCGCAGAAGATATCTTCTACGATCCCAGACATCCCTATACTTGGGCACTGCTGTCCTCTATGCCTGACCTTGATACCAAGGAAAAGCTGGATGCAATTCCCGGAACTCCTCCCAACATGATCTATCCTCCTGTGGGAGATGCTTTTGCAGAGCGTAACAAGTATGCTCTTGAGATCGACTTTGTAAAGCAGCCGCCTATGTTCCAGATCTCTGAAACTCACAGTGCGGCAACCTGGCTGCTGTATCCCGGTGCTCCCGAGATCCAGCCTCCGCAGATCCTGCAGGATCGTATCAAACGTATGGAAAAGAAGATGGAGGGCGCACAGAATGAGTAATGAAAAAGAAGTTCTGCTGAAAGTAGAAAACCTGTGTCAGTATTTCAAACTGGATGCCCGCCGTACCACCAAAGCCGTAGATGACGTCAGTTTTGACGTACATCGCGGCGAGGTCTTCGGACTGGTAGGTGAGTCCGGTTGTGGTAAGACCACCACCGGTCGTTCCATTATGAAGCTGTATGACATTTCTTCCGGTAGTGTATACTACAAGGGCACTCGTATCTGTGCCGGTACTCAGAGCTACAAGGATGCTATCAAGGCAGCCAAGAAGGAAATGAGCACCGCTGATGAGGCTCGTAAGGAAGAACTGAAGAAGATCATCGCTGAGAACCGCGAAGAGATCAAGAAGGCTGAGAAAGATCACAAGGCTAACAACCGCAAACTGATCAATGAGATCCAGATGATCTTCCAGGATCCCATTGCCTCCCTGGATCCTCGTATGACTGTTCGTGAGATCATCTCCGAAGGTCTGGTCATCAATGGTGAGAAAGATAAGAAAGTCATCGAGCAGAAGGTTTTCGAGATCCTTGAGACTGTAGGTCTGGTAAGAGAGCATGCGGATCGTTATCCTCATGAGTTCTCCGGTGGACAGAGACAGCGTATCGGTATCGCACGAAGCGTTGTTATGCACCCCGAAGTGATCATTGCTGATGAGCCTGTATCTGCACTGGATGTATCCATTCAGGCACAGGTCATCAATCTGCTGAATGAACTGCGTGATCAGCTTGGTCTGACCATTATCTTCATTGCACATGACCTTTCTGTCGTTAAGTACTTCTCCGATCGTATCGGTGTTATGTATTTCGGTAAGATGGTAGAGTTGGCTGATTCTGATGAACTGTTTGCTCATCCCATTCATCCGTATACTCGTTCTCTGCTTTCTGCAATTCCTCTTCCGGATCCCAAGTTCGAGAAGATGAGAAAGAGAATTACCTACAATCCCATTTCTGAGCATGATTACACCGAGGATCAGCCCACCTTCCGTGAGATCTGTCCCGGCCACTGGGTAAGTTGTAATGATGCTGAAGAAGCAAAATATAAGCAGGAGTTTGGACTGTGAGTAAAAAACTCAAAAATGCTCTGATCAAGTATGGTATTGCCGTTTTGGTTTGCGGATTGATGGTCTGGTGGATGATCTACATGAATGGATATTCTACCTATTTACCGACCATTATAAAATACCGTATCCTGTGTGATGCTTTTACGGTGCCGGGACTGCTGACATTGAATGTCGGTATCCTAGTCTGGATCTCTACCAAAGGTGGTCTGGATGCACTGAGCTGGGCTGTTACTAATATGGTCTTCAGCCTGATCCCTGGCATGGCTTATAAAAGAGAAAGCTATGGAGATTACAAGGAACGCAAAAATGCCAACCGTGCAAAAGGCTATGGCTTCCTGATGCTGACGGGATTAGCGTTTCTGATCATTGCATTGGTATTTGGACTTCTGTATATGAAGCTTGATCCCGAGTTTTGGGGTTAACAAAGTAGAATCCCTGGATTGTACATACAATTTGTACAGTTCAGGGATTTTTCTTTGCTTATTAGTTGTAAAATCCAACCAAATAGTTGAAAGATGCAACTAAATAGTTGAATAATACAACTATTTGGGCGTATAATCCAAGAGTCCGATTGGATCTAATTCAATCGATACTATGAATAGAGTGAGGAAAGAATATGCTCTCCAGAGCGATCGGCAATACATTATTTGTTTCTCGTGTGAACGGGACTTACCGTAGAAGGAATATCTCTGATAAGGAACTGCTTCCTTCTCATCAGCTGATGATCAGCTTTATCTGCAGGCATCCCGGCAGTTCTCAGGAATCCATGGTGACCGATCTGGGTATGGATAAGACAACCATTACCCATCGCATTGCAGGTTTGGAAAAACTTGGATATATCTACAGAGAAAAATCATCGGAGGATGCTAGAGTCCGTCTGGTATATCCGACAGAGAAGGCAAAGGCATTATATCCTGAGATCCATGATACCTATGAATCCTTTACAGATCGGATCCTGGAAGGTTTTACGGAAGAAGAGATCGAGGAACTGACCAGATTGACTGCCAAGATGCGGCTAAATGCCAATCGGTTAATGAATGAGATGAGTAAAGAATCCAGAAAGAGAGGAGATAAGGAATGAAATATATCTTTCGGTACATGAAGCCTTATGCCAAGATGATCTTCTTAGCGATAATGATCAAACTGATCGCTACGGTCTTTGAGCTGACGCTTCCTTATATCCTGGAGTTTATCATTGATGAGATTGCGCCTACCGGTGATATGAAAAAAGTCATTCTGTGGGGCTTGTTGATGTTTGTTGCAGCGATCCTTACATGGGGTAGTAATGCTCTTGCAAATTATACGGGTATCCGTAATGCACATAATGTCAGTTATGATCTTCGTCAGGATCTGTTCGTAAAGACAGCGAACCTTTCCGGTAAGCAGTTTGACAGTTTTGGACTTCCCAGTCTGATCAGCCGTATGACCTCTGACAGTTATAACGTGCAGGCCAGTGCCCAGCAGCTGCAGACTCTGTGTGTGCGTGCTCCCATCATGCTCATTGGTGGTATCTGTATGATGCTTTCTATGGATGCATACCTTGCCATGATCCTGATCGTTATGCTGCCTTTTCTGATCGGAGGTATCCTGTTTATTACTTCCAAGGGTATTCCGCTTTACGGAAAGGTTCAGCAGCGTCTGGATGATGTTGTCCGTACCATGCGTGAGAACATTACCGGTATCCGTGTTGTTAAGGCCCTGAGTAAAACAGAGTACGAAAAGCGCCGTTTTGCTTTGGTCAACGAAAATATGGCTGCCAGCGATATCAAAGCCAGCACCATTATGGCGATCCCCGGTCCTATGATGCAGCTGGTACTCAATATTGGTCTGGCTGTGGTCGTTATCATCGGTGCACAGAGAGTTAACATTGGTCTGACAAAGCCTGGTGTCATTCTGGCCTTTCTGACTTACTTTAATATGATCACCATGGGTATCATGGGACTGAATCGTATCTTTATGTCACTGAGTAAAGCCAGTGCCAGTGCCAATCGTATCGGTACCGTTATCGATACACCGACGGACCAGAATATCGTTCCCGAGGAAAAGGCTTTGAAGCCATCCGGTGATGAATTTATCCGTTTTGAGCATGTAGATTTCTCTTACGTGGATGAAAACGAGGTAGATGAATCCAAGTTCACCGGTGGTACCAGGCAGAATGCTCTGACGGATATCGACTTTGCCATCCGTAAGGGGGAGAGCCTTGGAATCATCGGTCCTACCGGATGTGGAAAGACTACAGTCATTAATCTGTTGATGCGTTTCTATGACGCCAATAAAGGTGGTATCTTTGTGGATGGAAGAGATGTTCGTACCTATGACAAGGATGAACTCCATCGTAAGTTTGGTACGGTCTTCCAGAATGATATGGTCTTCCAGGATTCTTTGAGAGAAAATATCAATTTCGGACGAGGAATTTCGCAGGAAGCCATTGATCAGGCTATCAAGGATGCGCAGGCAAGAGAGTATATCGATAGTCTGGATGATGGTTTGGATTATCAGGCTGCCATCAAAGGTGCCAACCTTTCCGGTGGACAAAAGCAGCGTCTTCTGGTTTCCAGAGCACTGGCAGGTAATCCGGAGATCCTGATATTGGATGATAGTTCCAGTGCTTTGGACTACAAGACGGACGCAGCCATGCGCCGTGCCATTAATGAAGATTATAAAGACAGTACGGTTATCCTGATCGCGCAGCGCGTCAGCAGTGTGATGAATATGACCCATATCATGATGATGGATAACGGTCACTGTATCGGTTATGGTACCCATGAAGAACTCATGGAGACCTGTCCTGAATATAAAGAGATCTATATGTCCCAGATGGGATCCATGGAATAAGGAGGGAAGAAGATGCCGGGTCGTGGAGACAGAGGCGGAAGGCAGAAGCCTAAGGACGCCAAGGGTGCATTAAAGCGCATCCTCAAATATCTATTTCGCTACGGTTGGGTCGTTCTGATCCTTCTTGTGTGTGCATTTGCAAGTAATATCGGTAACCTTCTTGGCCCTAATTTCGCCGGTAAAGCTATCACAGCTGCTAGTAGCGGAGTAGGCAAGGTAGATATGGATACAGTGCTTCGCTATGCCATCGCCATGCTGTGTGCTTATCTGTTCAGTAATGTGCTGAATTTTGCCGTGAATATCGGTATGATGCAGGTGGGCCGTAAGGTTGCCCGCAATATGCGTCAGGATGTATTCAACAAACTGATGAAGATGCCGGTCGGTTACTTTGACAGACATCAGGCAGGTGATATCATTTCCCGAGTTTCCTATGATATCGATGTCATCTGTATGAGTCTTTCTACCGATGTGGTCCATATCCTTACCAGTGTGGTCACTGTTGTGGGAAGCTTTGTTATGATGTGTACCATCTCTCTTCCGTTGGTGGCATGCATGATCTTGACGATCCCTGCATCCATTTTGTTTACCAAGCAGATGAGTAAGATCACCAGACCGCGTTATTCCAAGCGCAGTGCTTCTTACGGTGCAATGAATGGTTTCGTCGAGGAGATGTTTACCGGTCAGAAGACCATTCTGGCATACGCTCATGAAGATTACGTCTGTGATCGATTCAGTGAGATCAATCGTACAGCCGCCAGAGCATATAAAAATGCGGATGGCTTAGGTATGATCATGGGTCCCACCATTGGTATGATCAGCAATATGGGTCTGGCTGCCATCGGTATGGGCGGAGCAGCACTGTATGTTCGCGGTATCGTTAATCTGGGACAGATCTCCAGCTTCGTTCTGTACAGCCGTAAGTTCTCCGGACCGATCAATGAGATCGCCAATATCACCAACGAGATCTTCAGTGCACTGGCTGCAGCGGAGAGAGTCTTTGCTCTTCTGGATGAAACGGAGGAAGTCAAGGATGTCGAAGATGTAACCGAACTCAGTAATGTCCGCGGTGAAGTAGAGGCGGATCATATCAGTTTTGGATATCTTCCCGAGAAGACCATCCTGCATGATCTTAGCCTGAAGGCAGAACCCGGACAGACGGTTGCGATCGTCGGACCTACCGGTGCAGGTAAGACCACGTTCATCAATCTTCTGAAGAGATTCTATGATCCTAACAGCGGTAAGATCCTTGTGGATGGAAAGCCCGGACGCAGTTATACCATGAATTCTCTGAGAAGAAGCTATGCCATGGTATTGCAGGATACCTGGGTATTTAAGGGTACCATCTACGATAACATCGCTTATGGTAAAGAGGGTGCTACCATGGAGGAGGTTGTAGCCGCAGCCAAGGCAGCGCATATCCATAATTATATTATGAAGCTGCCGGAGGGTTATAACACGGTCATTACCGAGGATGGCGGAAACATCAGTAAAGGTCAGAAACAGCTTTTGACCATAGCCAGAGCCATGCTGTATAATACCAATATGCTGATCCTGGATGAGGCTACCAGTAATGTCGACACCAATACGGAGAAGCAGGTACAGAAGGCGATGCGTTCTTTAATGGCGGGAAAGACAAGTTTCGTCATTGCTCATCGTCTCTCTACGATCCAGAATGCGGATAACATCCTGGTATTGGATCACGGCGATGTGGTAGAGCAGGGAACCCATGAACAGCTGATGGGTAAGAAAGGCTTTTATTATAAGCTTTACGCCAGCCAGTTTGAATAATAAGAAAGTCCCTGAAATCCGCTTAAACAGTGGGTTTCAGGGATCTTATAAAAAACATGTAAAAATAATTCAAATTTGTTGTTGACATTCTTAAGGTTCCGAGGTATACTATATCTTGCTTGAGACAAAGCAACACAAATATGGCCCTGTGGTCAAGCGGCTAAGACGCCGCCCTCTCACGGCGGAAACAGGAGTTCGATTCTCCTCGGGGTCATTTTCGGGCCTTTAGCTCAGTTGGTAAGAGCAGTCGGCTCATAACCGATCGGTCCCGGGTTCGAGTCCCTGAAGGCCCATTTAGCCCTAAGGTTCGAACGTTTTTCTTTTTTTGGCGGAGTAGCTCAGCTGGCTAGAGCACGCGGTTCATACCCGCGGTGTCAAGAGTTCGAATCTCCTCTCCGCTACTTATGCGCGAATGGCTCAGTGGTAGAGCATCGCCTTGCCAAGGCGAGGGTCGCGAGTTCGAATCTCGTTTCGCGCTCTTAAAACCTCAGGAAGAAATTCCTGAGGTTTTTCGTTTCATTATCCATTTCCGAAAATAATCCCAATATGAAAAACAAGGACAGAGCGGAAGGCTCTGTCCTTATCTTTTTACAGTTCGATGATATATTTATCGTATGCGTTGATGATCCTGGTCTTACCGACAAGTTCTTCTCTGGCGATATTACGGTTATAGCTCATGTGTACATGTCCATGTACCATCAGCTTCGGTTGGAAGCGT
>JAZUIK010000062.1:0-3170 GCA_045642205.1 Bianqueaceae bacterium | reverse complement strand
GACTTTTCCTGCAGTTTTAACAGCAGCTGCTGCCTGAATGCCGCCTGTAGCAGCCTAAGCTGCAGGTGCTTGTTTAGCAGCAGAAATACTTTGCGTCGTCCTGCCTGCAGATGGCTTGAAATTCTGCTGATAGGGAGGCTGATATTGAGGAGCTGCCTGGGGCTGAGGTGCCGTCTTTGCCATTCCGTTATACAGCTTGTTGATAAGGCCTGCCGCGGAGGGATCCGTATAAGGATTGAAGACCATGGAGATGGAACGGAACAGCATGACCAGGAACGGAAGGGGTGCCAGAGAGTACAGCTTGATACCCTGCTGTTCCAGTTCACGGACCTTTGCTTCGATCCTTTTGCGGCCGTTATGCAGATGGACCTTCACGGAACTTTCGCTCATACCGGTCTGGTAGGCGATCTCCTTGATGCTCATACTCTGGTAGTAGTACAGACCCACTGCCATTCGCTGGCTCTCGGACAACGTATCCAGGATCTCTCTGACCAATCTTGTGGTTTCCTGTTGATCCACTACTCTCTCGGGGTTTGCTCCCTGAGACAGATCTTCAAAGGGGAGTTCATAATCGTCGTCTGCCTGATTAGGTGTCAGTTCGGAGAACAGAACAGGCTTTTTCGCTTTCAGATAATTCAAAGAAAGGTTACGGCCGATGACTTTGACCCAGGCGGTAAACTTTGTTGGATCTCCCAGGGTATTCAAAGAGGCAAATGCCTTCATGAAGGCGTCCTGGGTAATATCCAGGGCGGTATCCTGATCGGCGATCACCGAATGGATCACATAATATACTTCCTTATAACTGAACTCGTAGAGAGAAGCGATGGCTCTCTGATCTCCTCTTCTGGCCTGTTCGACCAGCCATTCCAGACTTACTTGCTGCTGCATGGATCTTATCTCCTGATAATCTATCGATCGTTTTTATATTTGGTTAATGCGTTTTGTGTTCAAAAGGACTTACTTTCAGTATCTCCACCAGGATCTTTTCAAACATGGATCTTGGGGGAAGTTCCCACTCCATTAAAAAGCGGATGAACTCCCGGAAGGTTCCGGGGCTGTTCTCTCTCAGATAATCCATGGTCATCATCTCTGGGGCTGGTTGTACTGCACATACTGTACATTCTGGCTGTACTGGGGCTGAGTATACTGATTCTGGCTGTACTGAGGCTGCTGGTACTGATAAGCCATCTGGGATACCTGTCTGTTCACTCTCTTTACCTCCTGCTCCTTTGCTCTTTCGCGAACGGACTTAAGCACGAAGAAAATGGGAAGACAGAAGAACATGCATACACCCATGAAGAATCCGACGATTCCCATGCACAGATCCACCGGGAAAACAGGGACCAGGAACCACATGGTCTTGGCAACGCCCCAGGCAGACTTGAGAGCACGGCCCATACCACCGCAGAGGATGTAGGAAACCAGGGAAAGAAGGAAGGCAAAGCCGAAACAGCAGTTGGCGACTTTAGAAGTAGCGTCAGACCACAGGGTGCAAAGGGTAATGATACCGAAGATGGTTGCCAGTGCTGCGATGCCTACGCCTACGAGAGTGATTGTCTTTTTCATTTTGTTTTCTCCTTAACTTCAATGTTTTTTGTTTCGGGAGCGCTTTTTTATCGCTCCTGTTTTAACTTTCTGAGATATAGACAAATGAGTTAAGGAAAAGGTTAAGGGTAAAACAAAAAAATTTTTACTTTTTTCTTAACCTGTTATCATGCCACGATCAGCATCATCAATGGCATGGTGATCAGGCTGAATAAAGTGGTCATCAGGACCACGTTGGCAGTGAGTTTCTGTTCCATCTCGTGGAGCTCTGCCAAAGACAATACAACGGCTGCCGTCGGTGCAGCACTCAAAGCAAAGAGGCTGACCTTAAAGGTATGGTCAAAGAAGGGAAGGAAGAACACGCACAGATAAGCAAACAGAGGGAAGCCGATAAGCTTCAGAGCACAGACCGCATAGGAGAAGGGCTGTGCGAAGACTTCCTTCAGTTTCATGGATGCCAGACGCATTCCCAGAATGAACATACAGACCGGCGTGGACATCTTTCCAAGCAGTGAAATGGTATTCCCGATGGTCTCAGGGAAATGGAACTTGAGAAGATATAAGGGGATCGCCACCAGGACAGATAAGGTGGTGGGATTAAAGATCAGAGATTTCAGTGAGATGTATTTTCTCTCGCCTGTGATCAAAAAGACACCGATGGTAAAGACAAGAAAATTCATTCCTGTCATATACATGGTACTGTAGCAGCCGACTACGCTCTCTCCCGGGAACAATGCTGTAATGATCGGAAGACCGAAGAAGCCCACATTGCCCATCATGGAACCCATGTTCAAGATGCGATATCTGGCATCAGAAAACTTCTTTCTAAAGACAACAAATACGATCAAGAAGAACAGGATCATCACAGCAATGGCCGCTGCCATGAAAGTCATGGCCTTACCGAAGTTCTCCATGGAATATTCCATATTCTGGAAAGAGCTGATGATCAGACAGGGACCGCAGACATAGAGCAGCAGAGCCGACAGCGATTTTGCATGAGCAGACGCCGCCTTCTTCCACTTAACCAATCCATATGCCATGCTCATATATGCCAGCATGACCAGCACGTTCACTAATACCGGTTGAAATCCCATGGTAGTTCCTTTCACGATCCTTGTATTGACACTTTCTCCCAACAGGAGACCCTTGATTCTACCACAAACTGACCTTTGATTCCATCGATTTACTTTCTCAGTCAGAAAAAAGGAAGAAGATGCCCAGATCGCACCTTCTTCCTTTTTCTTTTACCTCTGATGGCAGGAGCCGCTCATTGCACAGTGAGCACAATTACATCCACAGGACGATTTCCCCTGCTTTTTCTTATTTCTCAGATTGACAATGATCAGTGTCACAATACCGATCAGGATAAGGGATACTACAATGGTTCCCCAGTTTGCCATGAACCACGCTGCCATAATCTAACTCCTCTCTTTCTTTACCGATCATGATCTTTCCAGAGTCGTTGCCTCATTGTACTTTTTTAAGAACAGCATGTAGATAATGAAGACCAGGGCTGCGATCGCAAATACCAGACCGATCAGATTCATATTGCCTGTAAATAGCATGCCGAACTGATTGATCATCAGAGCGATCACATAGGCAAATCCGCACTGGTAACCAATGGC
>JAZUIK010000061.1:0-6045 GCA_045642205.1 Bianqueaceae bacterium | reverse complement strand
CTAACAAGATCCAGGGTATCGGTGCCGGTTTTGTTCCCGAAGTCCTGAACACCTCCATCTATGACGAGATCATCACCGCCAACGTGGAGGATGGTTATATGGTTGCCAGAGAGATCGGCAAGACCGAGGGTATCTTAGTCGGCATCTCCTCCGGCGCTGCTGCCTGGGCTGCTATTGAAGTGGCTAAAAGAGAAGAAAATGCCGGTAAACATATTGTTGTTCTGCTTCCCGACACGGGAGATCGCTATCTCTCTACCCCGCTCTTTGCAGAATAAGCTCTGATCACAATTACGATCATTAACCTGCTCGGTTATCATCTTTTTTCATTTTCGAACACAGAAAGGAGGATTTTATGGATAGAAAACGACGCGGACTGCGCTATTCTTATTTTTTCCTGAGCCTCCTCGCTCTGTGTCTCTTGGCACCGATCGTCAAAAAAGTTCTGGATCCACTACATTTCTGGACCTCTTCGCTGCCAATTATCTACTGCTTTTCACTGATCATCTGGTTGTCCACCCTTCGGTATCGCATCCTCCGAAAAGATGTGTGGGTGATCACCCTTTGCATCGCTGTTCTATTAATACTCTATATCTTTATCCGCGAGATCAAATATTCCTTTTTGCTCAATGATCCGCTCGAAAGGCTTTTGTGGTATGCCTATTACATCCCCATGCTGCTGGTCCCGTATCTCATCTTTTTGGCTGCCAAGCGCATGATCAAGCCTATAGAGCCTGCCTCCTTTCCTATCTTAGAGCGTCTGCTTCTGATCCCTGTCCTTTTGCTGATCTTCCTGATCATGACCAACGACCTGCACCACTGGGCTTTTACCTTCCAACCGGACATGGCTGACTTGAAAGAAGATTACCACTATGGTCCGGTTTACTATCTTGCTGCCATCACCATAGCCGGATTTATTATCACCGCTTTAGGAATGCTGCGCCATGCGACCTATAAAAAGCTGGCACGTCATGAGGACCTTCTGATCTTTCTGCCATTGGTACTTTTTGTTATCTATCTCGCTCTTTATCTGGGTGTCCATTTCCGACTCTATCAGCTGCCGGAGGCTTTCTGCTTTACTATTATCAGCATGCTGGAGATCTGTATCCATCTGGATCTGATCCATTCCAATGAAGGATACGTCAAGATGTTCTCCCTCTCCTCCGTCAATGCTCAGATCGTCGATAACAAGGGGAATGTCATCTATCAAAGCGCCGGTGCTCTGGAACTTCACGCGGAAAACGGAGTGCTTCCCTCTTCTCGTACCCTTCTGGATCCGGACACTTATCTGGACACGCAGAAGATCCACGGAGGTCACGTCTACTGGACTGAAGATATCTCCGACCTGAATGAACTGAAGGAACTGCTCCAGGAACAAAACGAGCAGCTCCTCGGTGAACAGGAGATCCTGCGTGCAGAGATCGAAACAAAAGAATCCCTGGCGATCACCCAGACACAGAACCGTATCTACGATAATATTATGGAGATGGTCCAGCCTCAGATCGGAAAGATCCACAATCTGATCAAGTTATCCAGAAGCGATGCCGGTTTTCGAAGCAATCTATCCTGGGCCTGTGTACTCAACACTTATATCAAACGTCGAATGAATCTGGCGCTGATCGCCGAACAGCAGTCCTATATCGACCTTCAGGAACTGGCCCTCTCTCTTCGTGAAATGTCCGGTTACCTAAAGCCCTGCAATGTAGCCTTAAGTTTCCACCTTTCCGAGGACCTGATGCACGTGGTATTACCGGCCGAGAGTATGCTCAGACTGTATGATGCGCTGGAATGGTGTCTGGAAAACAGTTATCCTGCTCTGGATGCACTTCTGATCAATGCCCATATCCAACAGCAGGGTCTGGTATTTCGTCTGGAACTGGAAGATATGGATGCCGTCGATGAGAGCACCTTGTATCCTGCGCTTTCCGATATCAGTTTTCTGAATGAACTGTTGTCTCCTGTAGGTGCTGAGGCGTTTTGTCAGGAGGAAGATGGCATCGTCTTTATGACTATCGCACTTCCGTTGATCGATCCTTCAACAGATCCTCAATCAGCAATGGATGATCCAAAGAAAGGAGGTTCCCTATGACTCCTTTTTATCTTCTCCCGATGTCCTGTATATCCGTTATCCTGACTATCCTGTTCTTGGTGCTCCTCTCGCTTTGCTACACATTGACCCAGCAGTACTGGATCCGATTCGGAAAAGGATATGCCATCGCTACGATCACTCTGATCCTGTTTGTCTATTTCCTGCTGCATTGTCTGCTGGATGCGTATCGCTACACTCCTTCTCCCAGAGATTCTCTGGATGTGTTTTTCGCAGCGATCCCCTGGATCGCCCCTGTCGTGACCATTGTATTGTGTATTCCGTATATTGCCTTTGTCCTTGAACAGATACACCGCCGTGTTATCGATACGGTCACAGCCAACTCCATCAAGGAATCTTTGGATGCACTTCCTGTCGGTCTATGTCTGTACAACTCCAAGGGTCGTATCCGATTGACCAACCAACGCATGGATCAATATGCCGAAGATCTGACAGGAACTCCCTATCCCGATCTGACGCTGCTTCTGGAACGTATCCATGAGTATGCTCCGGATATGATCATTTCATTAAAGAGCGGCAAAGTCCTTCTCTTCAGTGAAAAACAGCTGACCAATGACAAAAATGCCTTATTCGAATTGATGGCACTGGATATAACGGATCCCTATGAAGCTGCTCTTCTTCTGGAAAAGCAGAATACACAGATCGATGCTCTGAACAAACGATTGCATCAGCTGAACAGCTCTATTACGCAGCTGACGATCCAGAAAGAGATCCTGTCTGCTAAATCCCGTCTCCATAACGACCTGGGTGCCCTTTCCATTGCTTCTAGGTTGTTCCTGGAAAAAGGACCGGATGCTACCAAAAAGACCCGAAAGGATCTGGAGTCCATGTGGGAGCGAACCTATTCTGTATTTAGAAAACAGCGTCAGACCCAGCTCATGCAGGACGAATACGAACTGCTCTTCAAGACCGCTGCAGACATCGGATTCTCCATCAAAACGGATGGTCCTCTTCCCAGAGAGGAAAAGACCTGCAAGGTAATCAGTGCTGCCATCCATGAAAGCATGGTCAATGGTATCCGCCATGGTAAAGCCACAGAATTAAAGGTCCATATCGAAGATGCTTCCGATGGTATCAATCAGATCGCTTCCTTCACCAATAACGGAATCGCTCCCACTGCCCCGATCAAGGAATCCGGTGGTCTTGCCCACCTCCGTTCCCTGACAGAACACTACGGCTTCACTATGGAACTACAGAGCCTTCCCCACTATAAACTGACCATTATCTATCCCAAGGAGTAAATATTATGGCCTATAACGTTATGATCGTGGATGATCAAAATGTATCCCGCGCCCTGTTTGAGTCCTATGTCCTGAATGATGAGCGCTTCCATCTGGTCCAATCCTTAAACACCGCCAAGGTAGCGGATGCCTACGCCCTGAGCACCCGGATCGATCTGATCATTATGGACGTGGTCATGAGTGATGGTTCCAACGGACTGGATGCGGCAGAAAAGATCAAAAAGGCGAGACCCGATGTAAAGATCATCATCGTCACCTCTATGCCTGAAGTCAGTTATCTGGAACGTGCCAAGGCGATCGGTGTCGACAGTTTCTGGTACAAGGAAGCCCAGCAGGTTCCCTTCCCGGAGGTCATGATCCGTACTCTGAACGGTCAGAAATGTTTCCCGCCGACGACTCCCACGGTCCGCCTGGGTGATGCCATCAGCACAGAGCTTACCGAGCGTGAGCTGGAGATCCTGCGTTTTCTGACTACCGGTGCTTCCAACCAGGAGATTGCCGAGATCATGAACATCTCTGCTCATACGGTCAAGGTCCATGTGGCTCATCTTCTTGAAAAGACCGGATTCCAGAACCGTACCCGCTTAGCCATCGAAGCGCGCGTCAGCGGACTGGTCATTTCTGAATAAAGCTGTTGCCTCTGATCTCGAATCGTATAATAACAAAAGAACATTTGGTTCCTCGACGTCTAACCATGACGCCTCGGAAGCCAAATGGACTTTTGTTATTATTATGAAAACCAGTCGCAATGATATTCAAATGCGGATCGGCTATTACGCTTTCTTGCGGAAGTAGGTCAGGATGACGGTACCGGGACCAACATGGGTTCCGATGGTACTTCCGATGGTGCTGATGGGAACATTCATCAGCTTGCCATCATGCAGATCCTTAGAATCCTGCAGATAACGCTGTAAAAGTTCATCACTGTTTCCTGCGTATGCCAGAGCAACGGGACGATCAAAGTCGATCTCGCCTTCCTTCTGCTGGCAGCTGTTGACCATAGCGGAAACATTCTTGGAACCTCTCGCCTTACCAAGGACAAGGATCTCTCCATCACGGATGCAGGCAATAGGTTTAATATTCAACATACCACCTACCATAGCGACAGCAGGAGAAATACGTCCGCCCTTCTTCAGATAGAGAAGGGTATCCAGAGAACCGAGCAGACAGATCTCTTTCTTTTCCTCTTCCAGAATGGCAGCAACTTTTTCAGCCTCTAAGCCTTCATCTCTTAATTCACAGGCTCTTTTGACAAGGATCTGCTGACCGACGGTTGCATTGGTAGAATCGACAACATAGATCCTTCCTTCAAACTTTCTGGCAGCAATGCAGGCGCTCTGATAGGTTCCGGACAGTTTGGAAGCCAGACATACAACAACGGCTGTATCTCCTGCTGCTTCTACTTCCTTGAACAGTTCCTCATACTGATAAGGAGTGACCTGGCTGGTCTGGGGGAAGATCTCTCCGGAGGTCAGACGATTGTAGAATTCCTCATGTGTGATATTGATCCCATCATAGAACTCTTCGTCTCCAAAGTGGATCGTTAAGGGAAGTACAGCAACCTTCAGTTCTTCGCGAACCTCTGCTTTCAGATCAGCAGCGGAGTCAGTAATGATTCGAAGCATAAAATCCTCTCCTGTATCACTCGGATACATATCCAATGTCAACATTGTGCGTTCACTTTGATGAAATATGTAATTTCACAAGCTCATTTCGTGAACGCATGTTGTTTGTTATACAACTGATGTTTTTATATACACTTGATATTTTGTATACAACTGTTGTTTTTCTTGGGTTAGATATAGTATACTAATAGTGAATGAATTATCAATCACCAAAATCCACAATTTTGTTTGTTTTTCAACATTTGTCGTTTTTCGACCGGAGGCCCCTATGGCATTAGACGCAAGAACCCGCTACACCCAGATGGTGATCAAGAACTGCTTTATCGAAGCTTTGAAAACAAAGCCTCTGAGTAAGATCTCCGTCACCGAACTCTGCGATGGTGCACAGATCAATCGTTCCACTTTCTACAAATATTATGATAACCCCTACGATCTTCTGAACAAGATGGAAGATGAATACATCCAACGTCTGGAAGATAAGATCAGTCACGTAGAGATGGATGACTTCAACCGCATCTTTACGGTTGTCCTGGAGGATCTGAAAGAAAATCAGAATTATTTCCGTACGATCGTTTCCGAAAACGGAGATGCCAAATTCAGAGACAGTGTCTTCAACCTGATCTACAAAGCCAACCTTCGTTCCATCCAGCAGATCTTCCCTGCACTGAGTGATGTCCAGCAGCGCTGGCTCTTCTACTTTCTCGCAGAAGGCTTCAATGGCCTCCTGCAGCAATGGATGAACAAGGGTATGACCGAGCCGATCAATGAACTGGTCTCCTTTGCCAATTCTCTGGTCGTCACCTTGAACGAGCACTTCATCCAACACCTTTGATCATTGTATCATAATAATCGACCGTATAAACAAAACATCTCCCTTCTAAGCATTGCAGTCTACTGCACCGCTTAGAAGGGAGATGTTTTGTTTTATATTTCGGGATCTTACGGAACAATTACCTTTTTGATATCGGAAGCCTGAGCAAGGACCATGATATGTTCATCTCTCTTGAACTTGTAATGGATCGACGGATTGGGGAAGACCTCTCCGTTTGCCTTGATCGCCAGAATGTTCATATTG
>JAZUIK010000060.1:0-5457 GCA_045642205.1 Bianqueaceae bacterium | reverse complement strand
CCTTCGAGGTGCCGGTGACACCAAGGCTCCCATGGTCATCATGCTGGGAAGCTTTGTCGTCTTCCGTCAGATCTATCTGTTTACGATCTCCCGCATCATCAACACAGAGCTCTGGATCGCTATGGGTTATCCCTTCGGATGAATCCTTGCCAGTGTTGGAAGCCTTCTGTACTACCGATTCAGCGGATGGGAAAAGAAGGTTGTCGAAAAGCTGTAATAACTCTTTCCTTCACACGGTTACGGATATTGACGCTTCGCTGCGTCAATATCCGTTTTTTATTGTGTCTACATTTCGGCATACGGATCATTTACAGATTCACCACTATTTATCCGTTGACAATCGCTGCTATATTTTTCAGATACGGATATTCATATTCTGACCGTTCTTTTATCCGTACTCAAAAAGTCGCTAAAATCGGCAACAACGGATACTTTCTACGGTTTTATCATATGATCCGTGTGTCCACAAAAATGACAACGGATCATAATACACAAAGACTGGTTTTATCCGTTCTTTATCGCCACCAGGTTATCTCCTTACGGATATTTCTTCTATTCCCAACTCATTAACCGTATAAATAATCTTCACGCTATATCCCCTAACAGATATTTTTTCCTTTTCCATATATTGATCCGTCAGTATCTGAAAACCACTCTATTTTAGGGCAATCACCGTGCAAAACTTGTAATGCACCCACAGTTTTCGCAACAAAAATCCCCAAGCCACCTTACGTTGTCTGCCGTTTCATTTCAGACATCCGTTAAGTTTCTTGGGGATTATGTCTATATACCTGAATTACTATTAAACTTATCGAGTTTATTAGCCTCGTAAAGCGATCCGATCGTTTCGCTTTTAGTCTTCCTTCTCGTCGATCTGGGCCTGGATCAGGGCTTCCAGAGTACCATTGCCATATTCCAGAACACGCTTGACACGGCTGATGGTAGCGGTGCTGGCACCGGTCTGCTCCATGATATCCGTGTAGACACGATCCTGGCAGAGAAGTTTCATTACGGAGAATCGTTGGCTCATGGACTTCAGTTCATTGGGGGCACAAAGATCCTGCAGAAAAGCTGCAGCCTCTTCCTCGGTCTGGATCGCAGCGATCGCCTTGCTGAGGCCCTGAATGTCGACTGTTTTCTTGCTCATGGCATATTTCCTTTGCAAATGTATTTTTTGATCCTCATTTGTCACACTTTACTCTCGTAAAGCATTTTGATTATACCCCATATCAGATGGCAGGTCAATGAGAATACTTTCCAAAAGAAAACCTCTCTCTTTCTTACCCTTCATCCACCTTCGGCAGTCTCTTAAAGAACCATCTGGCATAGAGAAGTGCCGGAATGATACTCAGGACCTGGGCCAGAGGCTGCGCCTCCTGGATGCCCGCAAGGCCCCTCAGCCAAGCCATAATAAGGAGGCACGGAATGAAAAGACCGCCGCCTCTTAAAAGGGACAGGATCGAAGCACTGAACTTCTGTCCGGTCGTCTGGAGCTGCATTTCCATCATCATAACTAAAGGCAAGGCGATCTGTGCCGCAACCAGAAGCTGCAGAGCTCTCGTTCCGATCACGATGACATCCGGATCATTGCGGAAAAGGGAGACCACATCCCTGGCAAAGATAAAGACAAAGACAGAGATCACAAACATCACTACCTCCGAAGAGATCAACGCCGTTGAAAACGCTTTTCGAACTCTTGTATACTTCTTGGCTCCATAATTAAATCCACTGATGGGCTGGAATCCCTGTCCGATACCTAAAGCAATGGAGAAGATGAAGAAACTGACTCTTCCGACAATACTCATGGCAGCGATGGCCGCATCGCCGTAAGGACCTGCTTCCAGGTTCAGGATGACCGTCGTAATACTCTGCAGTCCCTGGCGGAGCATACTGGGAAGTCCTGTTCCGACGATATCGCCAAGGACTACCATCTTAAGATTCACCTTTCGGATACTCAGATGACTCTGGGTCTTTCCTCTTAAGAACATGCTGAGAAGGATCGCAAAGCTGATAGTCTGGGACAGAGCCGTTGCAAGAGCTGCACCGGAGATACCCAGGTCTAAAACAAAGATGAACAAGGGATCCAAAGCGATGTTAAGGAGTGCACCGCTCATCATACCGATCATTCCCAGGGTTGCCTTGCCCTCATAACGGAGAATGTTATTCAAGGTGAAGCTGGTGACTACAAAAGGAGCTGCCAGAAGGATATAGGTCAGATACTGCTTTGCATACGGTGCAATGGTCTCGGTACTGCCAAGGATCCTTACCAGGGTATCCATGAAAATAAAGCACAGTATCTCGATGACCAAAGTGATGCCAAAAGCACAGAAGAATCCGGTGGAAGCTGTCACAGAGGCTCCATCCACATCCTTGCTTCCCAGTCTTCTGGAGAGGATACTGCCGCTTCCCTGTCCGAACATAAAGCCGACTGCCTGCAAGATAGACATAAAACCAAAAACGACACCTACCGCACCGGAGGCACTGTTACCCAACTGTCCTACGAAGGCAGTATCTGCCATGTTGTAGACGGAACTGATCAGCATGCTGAGAATAGTAGGAATGGATAGTTTTAGAAGCAGTTTCGGCACAGGCGTCTGTGTCATCTTCTCGTACTGGGTCTGGGACATAGTGGAACCTTTCTATACCGGGGAACATCTCCCCACTGGATCATACGGCATTAATTATACAACAAAATATAACGCTTCACAAAAGACAGATCGGCACTGACTATTGCTAATCAGTGCCGATCATCATTCATTCAACAGGATCTGAAAGATCAAAAATTAATACTCTACCTCGGTGAACAGGTCGATAGCGGGAGTACCCTCGCAAAGAGCGGTGACCTTGGGCAGGATAGCGTTGAAATGCTCGCTGGCATTGTGGATCTCAATAGCAGCCTGATCCTTCCAGCACTCGATGAATGCCATGCACTGAGGATCGGAGATGGACTGGTTCAGAGAGTAGAAAACATTTCCCTCTTCTGCGTTGGACTTCTCGATCAGTTCCTTAGCGATAGCGATAACTTCAGCATTCTTGCCTTCCTGGACCTTCAGCTTGCATACGATCTTGATCATGATATGGTTCCTTTCCCGGATCGGAATCGATCCTTTGTTTCGACTCTCGCTAGTCGAAACCTTGATAGAGCTCTGAACACCGTTATAAAGCGATCCGCTATAACGGCTTTGTACTCTACCATTATAGCGGATCTGTCGATTATTGCAATCAGCTTCTTCTATTGTTACTTTTTCAGTCCTTCAAACATCCACTTCTTGTATGCCTCCACACCGGGCTGATCAAATGCGTTGACACCCATGATGGTGCAGGACAGGTAGCAGGCAAACTGGAAGAAGTAGAAGATCTGACCGAAGTGATAAGCATCGATCTGGTCGAACTCCAGAACCTCAACCGGAAGCTTCTGAGAATGAGCCTTGATGGTTGCATCCAAAGCTACATTGTTGATCTCCCAGAAATCCTTATTGTCCAGATAATCAAAGTCATCTGCTTTGTCACTGGGCTCGACCACCAGAGAAGCCTCCTGGTTCATCAGGCGCATAAAGGTCTCAAACATAATGGGAGCACCATCCTGGATATACTGACCGACAGAGTGCAGTTCCTCTGAGAACTCGCAGGTTACAGGGAAGATACCCTTGTTATCCTTACCCTCAGACTCAGCAAAGAGCTGCATCCACCACTTGTAGAACCATCTCAGCTGAGGCTCAAAGGTGGAAAGGACTTCTACGCGGTAGCCCTCGTTGTAGTAAACATTTCTAAGGCAAGCATACTGATATGCCTTGTTAGTCTCAGCGCCATTCTCATGGAGCTCGACCTGCATATCATGAGCGCCCTTGACCAATGCACGGATATCGATACCGGCAACAGCCATAGGCAGCAGGCCCACATTTGTCATAGCAGTGTAACGACCGCCTATGTTGGTGGGGAAATCGATAAAGGTATATCCCTCATCCTGACAGAGTTTCTCAAAGGAGCTGCCGAAGGAACCGGTACAGATGATGCGCTTATTGGCATCTTTTCCGTACTGCTTCTCCAGGAACTGACGAAGGATACGGAAACTGGAACCGGGCTCCAGAGTCGCAAAGTTCTTTGCGATTACATCGATATAGACAGACTTACCTTCCAGAGACTTCAGCATCTTCTTCAGGGCATCCGGATTCAGGGTATTGCCGGCATAGATGATCTCGGGGCAGGAAGGATCTCCGATGGCCTCGATAACGCTGCGGGCAGCATTATTGGAACCACCAACGCCGACCAGAACGAAAGCATCAGTATTGGCCTTAACCTCAGCCGCGATCTCTTCGATACGAGCAAGCTTCTCTTCGTTAGCACAGACTTCGGTATCCAACCAATCCTGAGAATCTTTATAGCACTCTTCTCCTGCCTGGCAGGTTGCAAGAGCCTTTGTATTGTCAGCCATCATCTTAGCAAGAGCTGCTTTTCTCTCTTCACTTAACAAGCTGTAATCTAATCGGATCATAGTTCCTTTTTGCCTCTTCTTTCATGGAATTGCGTAATATTTGCGTTATAACTCAATATTTTCGTCGCCTGAAACCCAGACGCAAATATCTGCAATCTCTTTATTTCAGCCACTTTTTCATGTTATCATTACGAAAATTCTCTGTCAACACCGCTTGAACATTTGTTATATTTTTGCGTTATTTTCTTTACTTTGCTCTTTCCTCATGCTATGATGAAATCACCCGATAATCTCTTTCTCCACGAAAGGTGGCCTCATGAAACTTAAAGATATCGCCCGGGAAGCTAATGTAGCTATCTCTACCGTATCCCGTGTACTCAAGAATCCTGATTCCTCTGCAGCCAGTCCTGAGGTCAAGGAAAAGATCTTCCAGATCGCATTAAAAGGCGGCTATATCAACGAGATCCCTGGACCTGACAGTTTTGATGATACCCCTCAGCCCAACCTTCCTACCAAGGTCCTCTATTGTATGCTGGCAGTTGATCAGAAGGAATCCGAGGACAGCCCCTTCTTCAATCGTCTAATGGGCAGCATCCGTTCCGCAGCACATCACTATAATTACATCACCGAATATTATTTTCCTTCCGGAGATGACAGAAACTCTCTGAACTTTCCGATCGATATGGGCAAGACCGTTCGCGGCATTATCGTTATCGGTCGTTCTCTTCCTGACTTTATCGATGAGCTCACATCCCGTTTCGACAACATTCTCTATATCGGTCTGACGTCTCTGGAGACTGAATGTGACCAGCTTATCTGCAGTGGCTTCGACGCGGCCAAGGCTGTTGTCCATCTTTACAATAAGAACGGCCACGAAAAGATCGGTTTTATCGGTCCTGCTGACGACGATCGTATGAGAGGTTATATGCAGGCAATGGCAGAAGCAGGATTAAATGTGGATGCTCCCACCATGATCGCCCAGACAGACATGAGTTACAACGGTGGCTATATCGGTATGAACCAGC